>JBFJYC010000018.1:0-20146 GCA_041622815.1 Spongiibacteraceae bacterium
CAGCCGTTCCGGGTCCTCGTGGATATAGCGGAAAGCCTGGGATTTGGCGCAGACATAGCCCCGGGAGCGATGGTCATCCGGGTCGCCTTTGATCGAGACAATCTGGTCGCGATCTCGGTCGATCTCCAGTGTCAGTCCGCAGCTGGCTTCGCAGGTAGGGCAGCTGCGGTGAAGGGTTTCAATGTTCGCGCTCATACTCCGGCCCTATGGTTGCGGGTGATTATGATTGTAAGCCGCCCCGAGTGTAGCGTGCAGCCGCTGCCGTCGCGTGCGAAAAGGCGGTCAGTCCTCTATGCTTTGGCAGCCATTTACCACAGGTTAGCTGACTGATGACCGATTTCCGGCGCCTCGCTGCAGGCCCTCTCGTTGCCCTGATCACGCTGTTGTTGTGCCAGCAGGGGGGGATGGCACAGCCGGCGCTGATTACTCTGGGTATCACCGCCCTGTGTATTACCTGGTGGATTCTGGAGGCATTGCCGATGGCGGCGGTGGCACTGGTGCCGCTGGCGCTGTTTCCGTTGTTCGGGGTGCTCGATAAAGATCAGGTCGCCGAGGCCTATGGCAGCTCGATTATCCTGCTCATGCTCGGCGGCTTCATTCTGTCCAAGGCCTTGCAGCGCAGCGGCACCCACTACCAGCTGGCGTTGATTGCACTGCATACCGTCGGTGGTGGCAGCGAGCGACGCTTGGTGATCGGCTTTATGCTGGCCTCGGCGATGCTCAGCATGTGGATCTCCAATACCGCGACCACCCTGATGCTGTTGCCGGTAGCAATGGCGGTATTGCAGGGCGGTGCTAACCCGCGTCTGGCAGTGCCGTTGATGCTCGGTATTGCCTACGCCGCCAGTATCGGTGGCGTCGGCACGCCGGTCGGCACACCGCCGAATCTGATTTTTATGCAGGTGTATGAGGAGATCACCGGTCAAACGGTGTCTTTTCTGCAGTGGATGCTATGGGGCTTACCGGTAGTTCTGATTATGTTGCCACTGGCGATGGCATGGATTACCCGTGGCCTCAATGCCCCGCTCGCTATCGCCCTGCCGGCGCAGCTGCAATGGACCAGCGCGCAGCGGCGGGTGATGGCAGTATTTGCGATCACTGTACTGGCCTGGGTGACACGGCAGGAGCCGTTTGGTGGCTGGTCAGCGCTGTTCGGTGTGCCGGGTGCCAGCGATGCAGTAGTGGCGCTGCTCGGCGCGGTGGCCCTGTTTATTATTCCCGATGATAGCGGCGACAAGCTCATGGACTGGGAAACCGCATCGACCATCCCCTGGCATATTCTGTTGCTGTTCTCCGCTGGTATCGTTATCGCAACCGCCTTTGGTGTCGCCGGCATCAGCGAAAGTGTTGCGCAGATGTTGCAGGATCAGGCGGATCTGCCGTTGTTCGCCGTGCTGCTGGCCCTGTGTCTGGCGGTGACGCTGCTGACTGAGGCGACCAGTAATATGGCGACCGCAACATTATTGATGCCGCTGCTGGGTGCTGCGGCAATCGGCATGGGCCTGTTGCCGGAGCAGCTGATGGTACCCGCGGCCATCAGTGCCAGCTGCGCGTTTATGCTGCCGATCGCAACCGCGCCGAATGCGATTGTTTACGCCACCGGTGATGTCCATGTGTCCCGCATGGTGCGTGAGGGTGCGGTCCTGAGCATGATGGGCGCTCTGGTCATCGCCTGCTGCAGTTACTTTCTCATCTGACCACGCTGGTGGTGTCAGCCGGTCCGGTATCGGCGCGACTGCTAGCGGTTATGGCTACCATCGCAGCGCGGCTGGTTTGCCGTTGCCTTGCAGCCGCAGAAAAATACTTTCTCATTTTTGTCTGCACTGAATTTTACCGGCGTGAAATCCGTGCCCTTATGGGAGCCGT
This sequence comes from Spongiibacteraceae bacterium, assembly GCA_041622815.1. GTDB lineage: Bacteria > Pseudomonadota > Gammaproteobacteria > Pseudomonadales > Spongiibacteraceae > JBFJYC01. Next base: position 1,867 of record JBFJYC010000018.1, read on the forward strand.
CACAGAAGGGTTGTGACTGTGACCTGCCACAGGCACACCACCAATAGTCCTTGCCCGCTTCCACCTCGACCGGAATTGGTGTGTCGCTGGCCCGTATCGCATCGCTCATGATCTTGCCCTCAGGTTTTACTAGTCAGTTGTTCGATGTTGTCAATCGAACAGGCACTAAGCCGTGAGATAAAAGTAGTCTCCGCTGCGGCGCTGTCAATCAAAACTGCGCGGTGTTGTGGTGCATGCTGCGTAGAGGCGATAGCCGTGGTCCGCTCGCCGAGCAGGCTGAGCACGCGTCGGGCAATCGCGGGTCCGGAGTCGACCCAGTTCAGCTCGCGGTGAATATGCGCCTTCAGCCGCTCGCGGACCAGCGGAAAGTGAGTGCAGGCGAGGACAATGGTATCCATCTCGGAAGCCGCATCAAAATGCAGAAATTCGGCCATGACGTCGCGCCATACCAGCGGACTGTCAGCACCGCTGCGGTAGAGTTGTTCGATCGCCACGACCAACTCGCTGCTGCCAACCCGCAACACGGTGCAGTCGCCGGCATATTCCCGGATCAGGTCGTCCGTGTAGGGTCGCAGCACGGTGCCCGGGGTGGCGAGCAAGCCGATCACCCGGCTTTCGCTGATCGACGCCGCGGGCTTGATCGCCGGTACGACGCCGACAATGGGTATGCTGGTGAGGGCGCGCAGTGCGGGTAGTGCGGTGGTGCTGCCGGTATTGCAGGCGACCACAAAAATATCCGGTTGATAGGTGTCGAGCAGCTGCGCGGCCAATGTACAGATATGCTGCTGCAGTTCGCGTTCCGGCCAGGGGCCGTAGGGGAAGCCGCCGGTGTCCATTGCGACAATCAATTCGAGCGCCGGTGCCGCGGTTTGCAGCTCGCCGGCGATTGAAAGCGCGCCGACCCCGGAGTCGAAAATCAATACCCGCGGCGGCGCCATGGCCTGAGAGTTCAGGCTCGTTGTTTAAAGCAGTTCGAGAATGGTCTCTGCGGCGGAAGCCTCGATGCCCGGCTTGGGCTCAACGCCCAGATGGGTAACGGTGCCGTCCTCGACAATCATCGCGTAGCGTTGGCTGCGGGTACCCATACCAAAGCCGCTGCCATCCATGGTCAGGCCCAGTGCCTCGGCAAGTTCGCCGTTGCCATCGGCCAGCATCAAAATCTCTTCGGCGTTCTGATTTTCACCCCAGGCACCCATCACGAAGGCGTCATTGACTGAGACACAGGCGATGGTATCGACACCCTTGGCCTTGATTTTGTCGGCGTTGACCACATAGCCGGGCAGGTGCGTCATAGAACAGCCGGGTGTGAACGCGCCGGGTACCGCAAACATCACCACCTTCTTGCCACTGAAAATACTGTCGGTAGTGATATCTTCGGGGCCTTCTTTGCCCATGGTTTTCAGTGTCAGCGAAGGAATTTTGTCGCCCTTTGCAATAGTCATAGTGTTGCTCCTGAGGTTTGAGATGCCGCAAGCTGCGGTTTGTAGTTTGCGATTTTCAGCGGGTGCAAACCATAGCCCATCCGCGGGCTGAAAATCTATGCCGGGACGAAGATGCCGTCCCAATAAACATCCATCAGCCGAATAGCCTCGTTGACCGGTTCGGCGCTGTAGCTGCCCTCATGTGCCCGCACGATTTGAAGTGCGGTCAGTTTTTTCAGACTGTCGGCGATATCGAAGTCCAGTTCACATTGCAGCTGTTCGCTAAACCAGGTCTCGACCGCGGCATCAAGTTGTGCCGAGGTCATCGCTTCGCCACTGCGCAGTAGCATAAAGTAGCCGAGGATGGCTTCTTTGCACTCTTCCTCCTCGGCGCTGTCGATCAGTCGTTGCAGCACGCCCTGATTGTTGTCCAGATTCTTGAAGTACAGGTTTTCGGTAAGTGCCTTCATAAAGGCGAGCTTGCGGTTTTTAAATTTGTTGAACTCGCGCCACAATACGGCACCGAGGCTGGCTAGTCCGGCACCCAGTGCGATCAGCGAGGTCTGATCGATGGTGACCTCGCGGTCACTAAAGCCGAGCCAGAAGCTGATAAAACCGCCCACCAGCAACAGGGTGGCACCGAGCTTGGTAAACAGCACGACACCGCTGCTGACCACGGCGGGCACAGCAATCATCAGTTTATCGATCGGCTTCATATGTGCCGTCGGGTTGGGGAATAGCATCTCAAGGTCGGCGCGGGGCACATTCTTGAATAGTTTCAGGACAATGCCGGCGCCGGTACCTTTCGGGCGCAACATCACCACCACGCGGTCAAAAGCGGGCACGGTAATTTTTTTGCGACGCAGCCCGAACCAGCTGCGTAGTTCCTCTTCGAACTCGGTTTCACCGCGGTAGAACAGCAAGGCATCTTCAAAGGCGTCGAAATCCACCTGCAGACGGACTTTGAGCAGCGAGTCTTTGTGCAGCGCCAGCTGTAATTGCTGCTTGGTAATTTCCCGGTAGTTGGCGGCCTTCATCAGCTCGCGCAGTCGCTGCTGGAAAACCGGGTGGTTGGTGTCCGGCTCGTCGATAACGTAGGTGTCGCGGTCCGGATCAAAGGGCGCGTACTGGTTTTTCAGTGCTTCGAGCTTTTCGTGAAACTGGTGATGGTAAATACTTTCGATCAGCCGGCAGACAGCCGCAAACTGCGGCCGGTCGACATTGCGGCCGAGTAGTTCATCATCGCTGCAACAATGAATCAGGTCGCGCTTGCGGAACGGGATGAAGTGGCCTCCGCTTATTTTTTTGGCGACGTTTGCCGCTGCAGTATTGTCGCGCGTCAATCAAACAGCCTCTTCAGTGAGGCGCCGGTAAATTTCGCGGCTCTCGTCGTAGAAAATTTTATAGGGCTCCTCAAAGCGGCTGGCAACCATCGAAACAATCTGGAACACGCCTTTGTGCATCATCAGTTTGTCTGACATTTTGTTCTGCTGTAGCTGGGTAAAGTTAAGCCAGAACGTCAGATTGAGCGCAATATTGTCGGCCAGACGGTCGATCTCGTCATCGTCGATGATAATCACATGATTGTCGCGTAAATCTTCCAGTACCGTTGCCGCGCTGGTTTTCTTAAGCTTGGTCAGGCGCCGGAATTTTTTATCGATGGCGGGATAGCGCTGCAATATATCGTTGAGGTTGCGGTAAAAATAGCGGTGATTCCAGAGCTGCTCGAATACGACATAAACATAAAACCAGACGTCTTCGGCGCTGATCACGTTCTCAGACGGCGCGCGCAGAATATCGGTCATCTCGGCTTCGAAGACCGAAAACAGCTCGGCGATAATTTGTTCCTTACCTTTAAAGTGATAGTAGAGATTGCCCGGGCTGATATCGAGTTCGTTGGCGATATCGACAGTGGTGACATTGGGCTCGCCCTCGGTGTTAAACAACACCAGGCTGGCTACCAGAATTTTGTCGCGGGTTTTCATGCGGGCAGCAGCTACCGTTGTGTGGCGGAAGCAGGACGTTGCCACGCTGCCCGCTAATTGTCTAGCGGACGCGCCCGGTCGGGTGTGACGGCGGGTGGTTCAGAAAAGTTTGATGTGCTCGAGGTGCGCGATGATACGGTCTTCGACCGCTTCGCCCTCGGCGATCAGCGCTGTCAGCCGCTCCTGCCCCCGCATCTGTGCCCGCTGCAGCTGGCTTTGCAGCAGGCCGATCAGCGCCAGTGCCAGACCGGCGGCGGCGAGGATCGAGGTGTTGCTGCGCTGTTCTGAGGCTTTATTGCCCGCAGCAGTCGCGTTGCGGGGAGTGACTTTTTTCGGCACTGGACGGCTCCGTTAACGGTTAGCGGGTAGAGCCGTCAATATAGTGGAGCCGTTTAGAATAAACCTACTAATCCGCAGGCGGTCAGGCCTTCGGGCCGGCGGCGATAATGGCTTCGGAGACGTCGAACTTGCCGATATTGTTCTGGAACAACTTGGCCAGTTTAGATGCTTCCGCGTCATAGGCCGCAGCGTCGCCCCAGTTCTCGCGGGGGTTAAGGTATTTGGCGTCAACACCGGGAATCGCGGTCGGGAAATCGAGGTTGAGAATGTCCAGGTGCGCGGTCTCGGCGTCCAGCAGCGCGCCGGATTGGGCCGCGCTGACCACCGCGCGGGTGACCGGGATCGGGAAGCGGCTGCCACTGCCGCCAGCGGCGCCGGAGCCGCCGGTCCAGCCGGTATTGATCAGATAGACCCGCGAACCGAAATCTTCGATGCGCTTCATCAGCAGTTCGGCGTACTTGCCGGCAGGGCGCGGCATAAACGGCGCACCGAAGCAGGTGGAAAAGGTCGGGTGAATACCGGCTTTGGCGCCGACCTCGGTAGAGCCGACACGGGCGGTGTAGCCGCTGAGAAAATGAAACGCGGCGGCTTCCTTCGACAGAATGGAGATCGGCGGTAATACGCCGGATACGTCGCAGGTCAGGAAAATAACCGTTTTCGGTTCGCCGGCCCGGTTTTCAAGCACGCGCTTTTCGACATGTTCCAGCGGGTAGCAGCAGCGGCCGTTCTCGCTGAGGCTGGTATCGTCGTAGTCGGCATGGCCGTTGGCGTCGACGACGACGTTCTCAACGATAGCGCCGGTGCGAATGGCGTCCCAGATAATCGGCTCGTTCTTCTGGCTCAGGTTGATGGTCTTGGCGTAGCAGCCGCCTTCCAGGTTAAACACGGAATCCTTGGCCCAGCCGTGCTCATCATCGCCGATCAGGAAGCAGGCGGGGTCTGCCGACAGGGTGGTTTTTCCGGTGCCGGAAAGACCGAAAAACAGGCTGGTGTCGCCGTTCTCGTCGACGTTGGCCGAGCAGTGCATCGGCATCACGTCTTTTTCGGGCAGCAAAAAGTTCTGTACCGAAAACATCGCCTTTTTCATCTCGCCGGCGTAACGCATGCCGGCCAGTAATACTTTGCGCTGACCGAAATTAATGATGACCACGCCATCGCTGTTGGTCCCGTCCCGCTCCGGGTCGCAGACAAAATCGGCGACATTGAGAATGGTCCAGAGTTCTTTATTACCCGGGTTGAAGCGCTCCGGGCGCACAAACATATTGCGGCCGAACAGACCCTGCCAGGCGGTTTGTGTATTGACCACTACGGGAATGTAGTACTTGTCATGAGCGCCGACGTGCAAATTGGAAACAAAGCTATCGCCGTTGTGCAGGTGTGCTTCAACGCGGTCCCAGAGTGCATTGAACTTATCGGCATCGAAGGGGCGGTTAACACTGCCCCAGTCGATAGCATCCGCGGTTGAGGGCTCTTCAACAATAAAACGGTCGGCGGGCGAGCGGCCGGTGCGGGCACCGGTGGTGACCAGAAAGGCGCCGGTATCGGTGAGCCGGCCTTCGCCGCGCTCCAGCGCCAGCGCGATCAATGCATCCGGCTCAAGATCGACGTGTTGTACGGTGTCAGCGCGGGGGGAGGTTTCGGCAGATGTCATTCGGATTCCTGATCGATATGTCGCGTTAAGCTTTCGATAGCGGCCCCGGACGAGCCGCAATAGGCGGTGGTCGCGGTATGCATGGCGGGGAACTGAGCGCTGCTTCGAAAGACGATTTAATTCGGGGGCGCATTATGGCAAAAGAGTACCCCTGCAGCCAGCTTTCAGGACTCCTCCTGTGTGCGCTGAAACTGGTGTATCTGGCGGCGTTGTTTTTTGTTGGGGCGGTCGCCGGGGCTCCAGTCGGCGCGCAGCGCTTTGCGCTCGGCGGCGGCCCGGCCCCGGCGCTCGATGCTGGCCCTGGTCTCCTCGTAAAGCAGTGCCGCTTCCGGCGCGCCGCGGCGCTGGTCTGAGAGCGCTAACACCTTGATTTCTCTCAGGTCGTGGCCGGTACGGAGCGTGAGCAGAGCGCCGATTTCGACCAGCTTGCTGACTTTGCAGCGAGCCCCGTTGTAATGCACTTTGCCGCCTTCGATGTGGTTGCGGGCAAGGGTGCGGGTCTTATAGAAACGGGCGGCCCACAGCCATTTATCGAGGCGCACACTTTTTTGGTTGTTGGCATTCATCGCCGGGCCGGACTCAGGCGGCGGGTTTCAGCGCCGGTATCGGCATGATCTGCGCAAAATCGTGCAATACCGGGTGGTGCAGGGCGTCCCGCGCCGGTTGCTGGCTGTCGGGCTGGGCGATGGTGAGCAACTGACCGATGCCAAATTCCGCTGCCGCTTCCAGCACGGCAGCCGAGTCGTCGATCAGCAGTGCGCGGGCCGGATCGAAGGGGTGTTGCGCCATCATCCGCTGCCAGAATGCCTGATGCTCTTTGGCGGCGGCAAAGTCATGGGACAGAATCATACGGTCAAAGCAGGGCTCGATATTTTCACGCTCCATTTTCACCAGCACGCTGTCGCGGTGGGCGTTGGTCACCAGCCACGGTGTGCGGCCGGATTGTCGAAGGGCGCTTAGAAAATCCGCGGCGCCGGGCCGCATTTGCACCCGGTCAGCCACCTCGCGCTTGAGCGGGACAATATCCAGCGCCAATTCACGGGACCAGAAGTCGAGGCAATACCAGTTGAGTGAGCCGCGGTGCTGTTCGACCAGCTCGTCAATGCGGGAGTTCGCCTGATCAGCGGTGGCCGATTTTAGCTCGGCATAGCGGGCCGGCAGATGCCGGCTCCAGAAATAGTTGTCGTAGTGAAGGTCGAGGAGCGTGCCATCCATATCGAGAAGCACGACATCGACCCGCTGCCAATCGATCATGGGCTTGCTGCTGCGGGTGAGTGCAGCGGGAATTATAGAGAGTGCGGGCGCGCCTGTCTGTCAGCAACGCCCGGGAAGGGGGGTGTCAATCAGGCGGCGCGGGTCGAGCGGGAGAATGCCTTTTCGAAGGCCACTTCTTCAACGTAGTTAACATCCAGATACCAGGGCCGGTTTTTGCCGGTGCCGAGGTGGGCCTGCATGTCGCTGATACGGCGGAATTTGCCTTCCGGTGTATGGCTGAACATTGATTTTGTTGTCTCTTTGGTCGCGGCACTGCTCATCGTGTTCTCCTGCGTCATCGCGGACATCTCTCTGTTTGTTGCTATCGATGGGGTACAACGCAACTGTACATAGACTATTACGTGGTGCCCGTGATTCAGATCACAAAAACGCGTAATAACCGTAACAGACTAAGCATAAAAACCTATCACGAAGGGTGTGCGGTACCGGAGATCTATATATCTAACCAATTGATAAGTAAGGATTTGATGCCTAAATCAGCTTGTAGGTAAACTCCAGGCCCAGGCTGCGCGGCGGCGCGATGCTATGTAGTGCGGTGCCGAAGGAGCGGGAGATCGAGAAGCCGCCGCTGTAATGGAAAGCATTGCGCAGGTTGTTGGCGTATAGGGTCAGGCGCAGCCGGCGATCCGGGTTGTGGAAGTTCAGCCGCGCGTTCCAGACGCCTTGTGATCCGATGGTGGATGAACCGAATAGCGGCCCGTCACCATCCTGGCCGGTATACAGCTCGTCCCGCCAGTACCAGGACAGGCGCGGGCTGACAAAGCCCAGCCCTGTCTCAAATTCATACTGGGCGGCAAAAGAAAAGGTTTTTGCCGGTACCAGCGGAAACTCCTCGCCGCTGCGGTCCTCGTCGCCGCTGGTGGTGCCGACGGTATATTCGGTGTAGTCGGCGTTGGTGACGCCGCCATTGAGCAGAATAAGTAGCCGCGGGCTCGGCGCCAGCGATAACTCGAGCTCAAAGCCGTCGATGACGGCTTTACCGGCGTTGGTGATGTAGTTGATCGGTGCCAGGCCGGCGGCTTCGGCGACGGTCACCTGGATATCGTCGTAATCCATGCGGTACCAGGCACCGTTAAGGCGGACCCGGGACTCCAGAGCGTCGAGTTTGAAGCCGATCTCATAGTTATCGGTGGTCTCGGCGTCGAAAGGCTGAATAGCAGTGCCGCGCAGATCGAGCCCGCCCGCTTTAAAGCCTTTGCTGATGGTCAGATACACCATGCCGGAATCGAGCTGTAGTTTTTCCAGTAGCGGGTCGCGGGCAAAAAAAGTACTGGTGAGCGCGGGGGTAACCTGTGTGAAACGGCGCTCGAGGCTCGCTGTCAGCGGCTCCGTTTGCAGAACAATGGTCGGCGGCACCGGCCCCAGCAAATGAAAATCTGCTGCCGGAATCGCCGAATAGATACCGCCATCGAGGTGGTTTACCCGCGCGGCGCTGCCCCGTGCCTGCAGACGTTCGTTTAGCAACCCGGCGTAGCGGCTGAAGTCAGGAGTATAAACATCGGTGCGGCGTTCTTTTTCTTCTACCGTGTAACGGGCCCCGGCGGTCAGCTGCCACCAGTCGTAAATATTCCAGTTGGCCTGACCGAAGGCGGCATAGGTGAAGTTTTCCAGCTGGCTGTTGACGTTGCTCGGAAGGGTCAGCGGAACCACGCCACTAGTAATGCCGCCGGGCAGGCCAAAGCCCTGACCGCTGGCCAGTGCCGCCAGATCGGCCGAGTCCAGGCCGAACAGGGCTTGTGGTCCGATGCCCAGTGCCCGGGGCGTATTTTCGAGTTCTTCCAGCGCGACAAAGACACCGAAGGTGTACTGCAATTCGTCGTCAAACGCGGCGCCGGAAATACGAAGCTCCTGACTGTACTGATTACGATCCTCCTCCGGTACCGGCAGGCCGCTGGCGGCGAGACGGTCAAACATCAGCGGCGCCGACTGGCTGATGATGTTGTAATCGGTACCGTCCTGATCTTCGTAGCGCTCGATGTCGAATTGGCGGCTCCACGCGGTAATACTCTCGAACTCCTGCGTGCCGATAGTGCCGTTCAGGGTCAGCGCGAGCATCGAAGACTGAATACGGATGCTCGAATCTTCAGGGTTGGTGAGTACCTTATAGTCTTTGGCGATCGTTTCACTGCGGCGGCAGCGCTCGGCAGTGGCGATGGTCTGATTCTGACCCGGCAGTATCGCCTGCGCCATAAGCAGCGTATCCGGCGTTTGCAGGCGACAGGTGAAGGCCACCGATGCTTCATCCTGTTTGCTCCGGAAGCCGAAAACATCGGCACTCCAGTTGTCAGTGATATCGAAAACCAGCCGTGCCGAAGCCGCCAGCCGGTCCTCATCGCCATGACGGTTGCCGCCGCTTTCATTTTTCAGATAGCCGCTGCTGCGTTTGCTCAACAGAGAGAAGCGCAGACCGGCCCGGTTGTCGAGCAGTGGCCGGTTGCCGCTGATTTTAAGATCCCGCCGCCCGAAGCTGCCGGCTTTGCCGGCAATCTGCAGCTCGCTCTGTTCCGTCGAGGGGATGCGCGTACTGACCAGCATGGCACCGCCGGTATTGTTTTTGCCGAATAAGGTTCCCTGTGGCCCGCGCAGCACCTGGACGTTGGCGACGTCTACCGCGTCGAGTAGCACCGCGTCCTGGCGGGCTATAAAAATACCGTTCAGATACTGCCCGACACCGGGGTCGAGGTCGGCGCGATCGGCACGCTGGCCGATACCGCGGACATAGAGCGAGCCGGCCTTGGAGCCGCTGGCCGCGATTTGCAGGCTTGGTACCAGCGTGCGGATATCGGCGAGATTGCTGATGCCGGCGTCTTCGAGCGCGGCTTCATTCAGCGCAGTGACGGCCACCGGAGTCTGCTGCAGATTTTCTGCTGTGCGCCGGGCGGTGACGATAATTTCTTCGAGCTGGGCAAAAGCCGGCGCGGTGATGGTTAACGATAATAAAAGTGCACAAAATAACCGGAGTAGCGACACAGGCAGCCCTTGCTAAATCTGCAAATCGATACAGTATAGGCAAGATGACTTTGCAATACCCCTCTCCGGATCGCAGCGCGGCCATCAAGTGGATAAATCGATTGGGTGCGCTCGCTGCGCGCCTGCGCCTGCGTTTGCCGGCATTGGATGCGGACATGCTGCTGCGTCAGGCGCAACGCAATACCGGGTTAGAGGACTACGGCGACCGCGGTTTTACCGAGGGGCTTGCGGTGCTGCTGCGGGCGCTGAATACCGAGGCGGACCTGTCGCAGATCGGGCGGCTCGGTGTCAAAGGTCAAATTGTTACCGAGCTGGAGAACCGGCTCAGGCTGATCGATTACGGCAAGCGGCATCCCGTGCTATTCGATCAGCCGGTCACGCGACCGATTTTCGTGATGGGACTGCCGCGCACCGGCACCACGATTTTGTTTGAACTGCTGGCGCAGGATCCGGCGCTGCGTGCGCCGCTGAGCTGGGAGGTTTCGCGGCCGCTACCACCATCGACCCCCGCCACACTATTCTCCGATCCGCGTATTACCGAAGTTGACGCGGTATTTGCAAACGTTGAAGCGCTGGCGCCGGGTTTTCAGGCGATCCACGCTATGGGCGCACTGTTGCCGCAGGAATGTGTGGCGATGCTGGCCGGAGAATTTAAATCGGAGCAGTTTGCGGTGACCTGCCGCCTGCCGTCTTACCGGGAGTGGCTGGCAAGCACGGATATGACGCCGGCCTATCGCTGGCATAAGCGCTTCCTGCAGCTTATGCAGCAAAATCATCCGCCGCAGCAGTGGGTGTTGAAAACCCCGGTGCATCTTATGGCGCTGGATGCATTACACAAGGTTTATCCGGACGCAATTTTCGTGCAAACACACCGTGATCCGGTCGCGGTGATGGGATCCGTGTCCAGTCTTGCCTGCCATCTGCACGGCGCATTCAGCGACAACATTGACCCCGCGCAGATCGGCTGCGAAGAGAGCGAGTATTTTGCACAGATGCTGAAGCGCGGTATGCAGCTGCGTGACGCTTTCGAAGATCAGGAGTCACGTTTTTTTGATATGCCCTTCAGCGATATTATCCGCCGGCCGATGGATGCCATTGCCGACATGTATGTGCACTTTGGTATGACGCTGAGTGCGCGGGCGCGCAGCAATATGCAGGCCTATTTAAACTCACGTAGCCGCGATAAGCATGGTGTACACAAGTATTCGCTGGCGGATTACGGCTTGAGTGAGGCGTCGCTGCGGCCGCAGTTTGCTCACTACTGCGAACGTTTTAATGTAGAGACAGGTATTTTATGAAAATTCTAAAGCGCTCCCTTGCTGTTCTCGCGATCCTTGCCGCGCTGCTCGCCGGCACTTGGTTTTGGTACCTCTATGCGCCTGCGCCTAAGCAGCCGGCATTAGCGGGCAGCTTAGAGCAGTTCACAATCACCAGTGGTGGTATCGAGCGCAGCCTTAATGTTTATGTGCCGGCGGGCGCGGAAGCGGGGGATAAGAAACGTCCGCTGGTGTTTGTCTTTCATGGTTCCATGGGTACCGCGGAGCGGGTACGACAAAGTCCGGCTTACGAATTCGATCTGCTGGCGGATCAACACGATTTTCTGGTGGTGTACCCGCAGGGTTATAAAAATCATTGGAATGATTGTCGCGGCACCGCCGACTACGCGGCGAATACCGAGAATATCGATGACATCGGGTTTGTCCGGGATATGCTCGACCTGCTCGACAATGAATACGGAATCGAGCGGCGGCAGGTGTTCGCAACCGGTCATTCCAATGGCGGACAGATGGCCTATAAACTCGCGCTGGAGGCGCCGGAATTGGTCGCGGCGATTGCGCCAATCAGCGCCAGTCTGCCGGATGCGGCACATCTGGACTGCAATCAGCGCGGTGTGGCGCTGCCGGTTGCAATTTTTAACGGCACCGAAGACCCGGTTAATCCTTATCAGGGCGGGCTGGTCAGGGTGTTCGGCAATAGCAGTCGGGGTGTCGTGCTATCGAGTGCCGACACCGCGGCATACTGGGCGCGGCTTGCGGGGGCTGCAGCGCCGGTAAAGATTGAGCATCCGCAGATAGACGGTAACGACAGCACGTCGATTATTGAGCAACGCTGGACCAATAATTCAGGCTTACAAGTGCGTTTGTATACGCTGCAGGGGTCGGGACATGTAATCCCCACATTGCTGCGCCGTTATCCCCGGGCGCTGGGCGGTGATGCGCGGGATATGTCGGGGCCGGCGGAAATTATTGATTTTTTTCTGGGTCAGTCGTAGTTAGCGGTTGAGCCCTGCTGCTCGAATTCCCGTGGCAGCGTAATCAAAAATTCGGCACCGCTGTCGCCGGCGCCGGCTGATATCCGACCGCCGAGTGATGCATTAACCAGATTAAAGACGACATGCAAGCCGAGGCCGACGCCACCCTTGCCGCGACGGGTGGTGAAAAAAGGCTCAAAAATTTTATCCTCGCAGCCCGCGGGCAGTCCGCAACCATCATCGCTGATCCGCAGTGTTACTTCAGAATCGTTCTGAGCGGCCTCAATTGAAATTGTGCCTGTTGCGGCGTTTTCGAAGGCGTGGATCAAAGCATTGTCCAGCAGCTCAGCGATAACTTCGCGCAAGTCCGCGGGGTAGCTGAGCATCGTGATGCCGGTATCGCAATCGACCTTTGAGACAATATTTTTTGCGGCCAGCGCACTTTGCCGGGTTGCCAGAATTTCGCGTATCGGCGCATTGAGAAAAAACTCCCGGCGGTCACCGCCGGTGCCGACCACAGCGAGCTGTTTAAAGCTTTGCACCAGATGCGCGGCGCGTTCCAGGTTGCCGAGTATGAGTTCTCCGGATTCGGTTACTGCCTTCAGAAAGTTATCCAGAACCGAGCGCCGCATCTGACCGCCTTCGAGGTCTTCGCGCATGCGGCCGCCGCGATCGAGCAGCGCGGAGGTGGCGGTGATGCCAATGCCGACGGGTGTGTTGATCTCATGGGCGATGCCTGCCACGAGCCCGCCAAGCGAGGCCATTTTTTCCGCTTGGGATAGCTGCTGCTGTGTCTGCGCCAGCTTTTCCTGTGCTGCGCGGCGGGCGCTGATATCGCGGATAACACCGGCAAACATTTGTTTTTCGCCGGTGTGAAAGCGCCCGATCGACAGCTCGACGGGGAACTCGCGGCCGTCGCGGCGGATGGCGGTGACTTCGCGGCCGATGCCGATAATGCGCGCTTCACCGGTGCGTTGATAGCGTTCCAGATAAGCATCGTGCTCGCTGCGAAAGGGTTCCGGCATCAGGTCAGAAACATTGCGGCCCTGAAGCTCCTGCGCCGTATATCCGAACATCTCTTCTGCGGCGGGATTGATCATCGAGATGGTGCCGGCACCATCGATGGTCAGGATGGCATCCGGGACCGTTTCCACGATGCCGCGGACCAGTTCCGCGCTGTCGGCATCGGCGATAGCGACCCGCTCGCGGGTTTCCGACTCGAGTGACTGCTGGCGCAGCAACATCAATTCGTCGGATTTGTTATGCAGCGCCTGTAATGTTTCGCTTAGTTCTTCAGCCTGCTCGCGCAACATCAGGTCTGCCATTTCCTGTGCCTCGCGGCTGCGCTCAAGTTCGGCGCGCAGCGCGAGTATTTGTGCTTCGGCGGTGTCGTCTGACGGGGCACTCATACGGCCTGGCCCGGTTGGAAATTAGTGCGTGGTCTGGAGTTTACAGCCCTTTGGCAGTATTGCGCGCAAGCGTGCTACTTTTTCCGCAGACAAGCCGGTATCGGCAATATGTACGAGCCTCAGATTCGGCAGCTGGCCGATTTTATCGGACACAGTGTGCAGGTAGTGGTTGCCCTGCAGGTAGAGCTCTTCCAGTTCGGTGAGATTGGCAATGTCATCGCCGACGCGGGCGACGCGGTTAAAGGCGAGGCTCAGATATTTTAGTCTGGGCATGGTGTAAACCACCGCCGGTACCTGTGTCAGTTTCGGGTGGCGCATGCCGAGATCGAGAAATTCTACAGTGGCAGCGTTTTCACCGGCGCGGGCGAGATCATCATAGAAATACGGTGACGTAATCACCTCGTCGGAAGGGTAGCCGTTGGTGTCGGCGTAATTGGCGAGGGCGCCGCTGCCGCAAAGCAATGCAGCGGTCAGGCTGAAAGTAAGTCTGATGTTCATAAGTTATCCGCAGGATTGTCAGTAGTGGCCTAGGAAGTACCGTAGGATGCTTCGATACGGTCGCGCTGCCAAGGCGCGATATTGATTTTCGACAGGTCGCCGTCGATATGGGGCAGGGCGAGCAGGCGCTTGTCCATCACGCGGAACCACAGCGGCGGGAAATAGGCGAGCAAATACATGCCGTAGTAGCCGTTGGGCAGCTGCGGAATATCATCGAAATGGCGCAGGCTCTGGTAGCGACGGGTCGGGTTGGCGTGGTGGTCGGAATGACGCTGCAGATGAAACATGACGATATTGCTCAGCAGCCAGTTCGCATTCCAGGAGTGATGGGGTTGCGTGGGCTCGTAGCGGCCGTTAGCCAGTTTCTTGCGCAGCAAGCCGTAGTGTTCGATGTAATTGGCGCAGGTTAGTTGAAACCAGGACCAGACGTTATGGAGTAGCAGGAAAGGGATAATATGCAGGCCGAATAGCGCGACCAGTCCGCCCTGAAGCACTGCGCTGATGCTGTAGGACTGCAGAATTTCGTTTTGCGGGCACCAGAAACCTTTGCCGGCGCGCTGCAGCCGCTCGCGCTCGACTTCAATGCCGCGTTTGAATGTGCCGTAGAGTTCCCGCGGCGCGAACCGCCACAGCGATTCGCCCATGCGTGCGCTGGCGGGGTCCTCAGGTGTGGACACGTACTTATGGTGGCCACGGTTGTGCTCCACACAAAAATGGCCGTAGGCGGGCACGGCGAGTGCAAATTTGGCGAACCAGGATTCCAGTGCGGTATTTTTGTGTCCCAGTTCGTGGGCGGTATTGATGGCCAGACCGCTATAGCCGCCGGCGGTCAGGGCCAGCACGATAATGGTTAAGGCACCGAAATCGTGGCTGCCGATAAACCAGGCAAACAGTATCAACACCACGAAGTGCAGGGGAACCGTCATCATGGTCAAAATACGGTAGTAGCGATCCGCTTCAATCTGCGGGACTAACTCCTCCGGCGGGTTGCTGCTATCTTCGCCGATTACAGCGTCCAGCAGCGGCATCACGACATAACCGTACAGCAGCGGGATTGCCAGCAACCATTCCTGACCGTATACCAGATACAGGCCGATACCGCTGAGGGCGAGAACCGGGTTCGATACCGATGACAGCCACAGCCAGCGTTTGCTGTCATGCCAGCTGACAATGCTGTGATCTTCCCGCTCAATTGAATAAGTCTTCATGGGTGTATGCCCCCTTGGCTGAAGTACTTTTTATGACGACTATCATCATACCCGCATTTACCCCTATGGTGCAGGGTCAAGTCACGCTGCTACCTTGGTCGACGTTATGTCACGTCGGTACAGTTATCTGGCAACGATCACCACACAATATAGGCCGTAGGATGCGCGAGCTAATAAGAATACTATCTTTTGTCTCGATTGCTCTTGCTGTTGCGTTGTTTTCGCCGATGATTGCCGCTGATCATGACCTGAATCTGGGTGAGCAAAACCAACTGCTGCACGGCTACGACCCGGTAGCCTATTTTGATGGTAGCCCACAGGCCGGGAAACATGAGTTTTCCGCCCCCCATGGCACGGCCACTCTATTGTTTTTCAGCGCCTCGAACCGCAGCAGGTTTCTTGCAGAGCCGCATCGCTTTCTGCCCGCGTTTGGCGGTTATTGTGCATACGGTGTCAGGATGGGGAAAAAGTTTGATATCGATCCGCTGGCCTATACCATCGTCGATGGCAGGCTCTATATGATGCTGGATCGCGCAACCCGCGAGCTCTGGAAAGCTGACCCGCATAAGAATATTAAAATAGCCGAGCGGATCTGGCAAAGCATCAGCGACAAGGCTCCCGATGAGCTGGAATAAGCTGCGGATGGCGCGGCACGGGAAAGGCGGGTGTGGGGCGTGAGCAATGAGCGCAGCAAAGAGCAGATCGCCTATATAAAGTTTATTGCTATCGTCCTTTCATTTTGCGTGGTTGCAGTTATAGCCACCATCGGTATTTATGAGCGGCAGCGGTACCTGACCGAAATCGAGCAGTTGGCGCAAAAGCATAAGAAATTTGCCGAGACCTATTCACTGCTATATGCCGAGCCGCTGGCAAACGGCAACGCCAAGGGTGTCCACAACTATACAGTTGCACTGATCGCCGACCCCGACGTTGTCAGTGTGTCGGTGACGGATATCAACAATAAAATCGTGGATGAGTTTTCGGCACTGGCGGAAGACAGTACTGTTTATACCCGTGAATTGGCCATCCATTTTGCCGGGGAGCATGACTTCCGTCCGGTCGGTAAGCTGCGGTTGCAAGTCGGAACGCATCGCATCGATGCGGCGTTCGGCGCGCGTTTAAGCGGCATGCTGGTGCTGTTCGGGGTGCTGGTCGTCGCGGTATTTCTGAGTGTCGCGGTGGCGTTCAGATTTTCTCTGAAGGGCGCATTCCAGACGCTGACCTACCATGCAAATCACGATCAGCTGACCGACCTTATCAACCGGCGGGCCTTCGTTGAGATTCTGGCCAATGTGCTGGCGCGCCGGCGCGACACCGACAAGTATTCAATGCTGCTGTTTATTGATCTGGATGACTTCAAGATTATCAATGATTCCAAGGGGCATCTGGCCGGTGACGGCGCGCTTAAATTTATTGCGTCTATCTTTCTTGAAAGCGTCCGGCGCATGGACATCGTGGCGCGAATGGGCGGTGATGAATTTTGCATATTGCTCCCGGACTGCGGCGACGAGCGGGCCGAGCGTATCGCTCAGGATATCTGCGATCGCATCTCACGGCAGAATTTTGTGTGGGCGGGAGAGTCTTTCAGGATGGGCGCGAGCATCGGTGTTGTAAAAGTCGACGATGACGCCCGCAGTGTCGATGACTATATCCGCCTCGCGGACGAAGCCTGCTATCGCGCCAAGCAGCGCGGCCGCAATCGCGTTGAGCTGGTAGATGCAAGGCGCGGTGCCAAAGCACTACTCAAATCGGTTTGATGTAACTAGCGCAGAAACTGCGACGATTGTAATAAGGTAGAGCGCACGCAATTTCTACCGGCTTGTTTGGCGTTGCTTAGCGCTTTATCAGCCAGTCGCAGCAGGTCGTTGCCCGAGTAGCGATCGATCTCGGTTTGATCGGCGATCGTCGTAAGGCCGACAGAGACAGTGACGAACTTGCCATTGCCGGCGCCGTGGCGGGATATTTCTGCCGCCTCGATGGTCTCGCGTACTTTCTCCGCCGTGCTCATCCCGCCATCAAAGTGTGTGGATGGCAGAATCGCCACGTACTGTTGGCCGCTGTAGCGGCTGATGGTGTCGGCGGCGCGGCGGAAGCAGGAGCTGATGAGTATCGCAACTTCCGCGATTACCCGGTCGCCGACGACTTGCCCGGCGTGCTCGTTGATGGCGGCAAAATGGTCGATATCAACCTTCAGAATTGATATCGGCAGTTGGGCGCGCCCGGCACGGCCCCACTCGATCTCTAACTGGTCATCGGCAAACTGCCGGCTGAATAAGCCGGTAAGGGAGTCGCGGGCGGTATCCCGGCGCATCGCGATTAAATCTTCAATCAGTCTGGCGCAGTCGTGGAGAATTTCTTTGTGCCCGGAAATAAAGCCGGGGCGCGGCTTGTCATCGAATACGCAAAGGGTGCCGATAACGCGCTTATTGGAGGCGAGTACCGGAATGCCGGCATAGGCCTGCATGCCCGCATTTTCCCGCATCCACTTGGTAGCGAGCGGGTCGGGCGCGCCGGCCACGTCTTCAATGATGACCGTCTCACGGTCGTTGCTTGCCCGGTGGCAGAGCGTCACTGCTATCGGCAGACTGGGAATCTGAAGCCCGCAACTGGCGAAGTAGACCTGCTGATCGCCGATGGTCAGCGAAAAAGCGGCGTACTCCGCCTTGCAGGCGAGTGCTGCGATGCGAACCACCCGTTCCAGTGTATATTCGCGGTTGAGCGGCGACAGGCCGAATAGTTGGCTGGCGATATCGATCTTTTCTGAGTCTGGCATTGCTTGCAGCACTATTGTCCGGCCGTTGAAAAGCGCACTATATCTGCACCACACAGCGCTGTCGCGCCCCGTCAGGGTGCAGTTGGCGGCATCACTACAGTGTTGCTTAGCAAAGGCGTCGCAGCCATGTTAAAAAGGGGCTGTTGGCTGAAAGGTTCATTACACGGGGATTTTACTCAGACGATGTCATCCGCAAAATCAGGCAGCAATGCGTGGCGCCAGTATAAAACGGGCGGTGGCTACGATGAGCTGATCAACAATAATGGCAACCCGCGACGCCCCGCAAAGCGTCTGATCAACTACCTTTCCTCGCTCAGCGGCGAAGAGTTGGAAACCCGGCGGCTGATGGCGGAGCTCACGATCAAGCAGATGGGCGTGTCATTCACGGTTTATACCGGTGAGGGCAATATCGACCGGGCCTGGCCCTTCGACATCATCCCCAGAACCATCTCCAGCGCACAGTGGAAGCGGGCGGCGAAGGGGCTGGAGCAGCGCTTAAA
>JBFJYC010000019.1:0-20130 GCA_041622815.1 Spongiibacteraceae bacterium
CTGGTTGGCAGGCGTTTCCGGACAGTCATCACGATGATCGCAGACACTGTCGCGGTCGGAGTCTTCACAAGCGGAACTGCTATTGCTATTCACCCGCAGCGTGTCACTGTCCCCAAACTCGGTATTGAACGCGTCCAGATCACTTGCGACGTTGTCATCGGCGAGTAAATCCACATTCTCGGCTTGCAGCGGCGAGTTCCCGCTGGGCGCGCCAAGCAATAGTAAATCGGTGCCGCTACCATTACCCAATAAATCCGACGCGCCATCGAGCACCTGCACATCAAGCAAACCATCGCTGAGACCGTCCAACCCGCCATCGAGCCCGCTGCCGCCACCGATCATATCGCTCGCACCCGAACCGAGTCCCTCGAGCAAACCACCCAAATCCTGCGCGCACAGCGACGGCGCGAAACTAAGTGTCAACGCCAGAGCTGCCAGTTGGTTGAGGAAATACCGCATATGAGACCGGGGTGCTTAAACTACCTGCCCGCCATGAGAACGGCCATTAGACCACTCCCGGAGATAGTTATGAAGTGATTGATTCTGCTCATATTTTTCTCCTACTGCCGACATAATCCGAAATCTGTACGGATTTGACAACAAATTCGCGGCTGTTACACGCCATTCACCGCTATTCCGGTATTAATCTGCATAAATCAGCTACATAGCGCCATATCTTATACAGATTTGTACCTACACCCCAATCAATGACGCCGCCGTTTGGCGCTCACGCGTCGCTGTGCTCGCGAATCAAATCCTGCGCCGCATCCGGGTCGGGAATACCATGAATCGTGATCTCCGGGCGGTCGCCGGCGCTGTAAATTTCCAGCGTGCCGACGCCGAAAATACGCTCGCCTAGGGTTTTATGCAGTTTCACCGTCCGGATCGAATCCAGCCGGAGCTCGGTTTCGGACTTGTTGAAAATACCCTCTTCGAACAAAACCTCGCCTTCCATCAGCGTCAGTTTGGTGGTTTTGCAGGCCAGATAGCGATACAGCAACATAAAGATGCCGATGACCAAGGGTATCAGCAGCACTGACAGCAGAAAAAAGCCGGGGCTGGCGCGGAAGAACGTCGGACTGGCTTGGTAAAGTGGTTCAGACATATTAAATCACCGAAATGGAATATTGGCGGCAACATACCACAGTGCAAAGGCCGGTAAAGCAGCATGTTTGCCGGTCTTTATGGTGACAGGCGCAGCACCTATAATTACGCCCCCCTGCCCGCTGCGAGCCCGCGTTGATTCTACGCCGCCCTATCACCGCCGCCACCCTGTATCTGCTGTGTGCCCTATGCCCGCCGGTAGTCGCCGGCAGCCTTGCATCGTTCACGGTTGTTGAGCGACTACCGCATCATGGCAACGGTTTCACCCAGGGCCTGGAACTGCATGACAACGTGCTGTTTGAAAGCAGTGGCCTGTACGGTAAGTCCTGGATCGCGCGCAGCCGCTTTCCCGCACCGGTAAAAACCGAGGTCACCCGGCGCCGCTTGCCACGGCAATTGTTTGCCGAGGGGCTGACTGTACTCAATGACAAGCTTTATCTGCTGTCCTGGCGCAGCGAACGCGGCCTCATCTTCGATGCGGACAGCTTAGATCCTGCCGGCGAATTTCAGTACGCGGGCGAAGGCTGGGGACTGACCAATAACGGCAACCAGTTAATTATGAGCGATGGCTCCGGCACACTGCGCTTTATCGACCCGGCAAGCTTCGAAACAATCCGGGAACTGATCGTGCACTTTCGCGGCGAACCGGTGAACCGGCTGAACGAACTCGAATACTACCAAGGCCATATCGTCGCCAATCACTGGGGCGCGGACCATCTGCTGGTCATCGACGAAAACAGCGGTGAAATCCGTAAAATAGTGCAACTGCAATCACTGTATCCGGCAACCGAACGCGGCAAAGCCGCAGACGTTATGAACGGGATAGCGTACGATGCCGGCAGCGATACATGGCTGATTACGGGCAAACGCTGGCCCTGGATTTACCGGCTGACCATCGACCTTACTATGCCATCCGACCCACCCACCGACACGAGCAAACCAATAAAATGAGCAGCACATCAGCCCTCGCGGGCAGCACCGGCACAGATACCGCACACCCGGCATTTGAACATCTGCGCAGCGAAGAGATCGCCTCCCTCGGTATCGTTTTCGAAGAATACCGCCATCGCAAAACCGGCGCGGTGCACTACCACCTCAATTCAGACAGCGACGAAAACGTGTTCACGGTCGCGCTGCGCACCGTACCGCAGGACTCTACCGGCGTCGCACATATACTCGAACACACCGCATTATGCGGCAGTGAGAAATATCCGGTCCGCGATCCGTTCTTTCTGATGATCCGGCGCTCGTTGAACACGTTTATGAACGCCATGACCAGCTCTGACTGGACCGCCTACCCGTTCGCCAGCGTCAACCGCAAAGACTTCCAGAACCTGCTTCAGATTTATCTGGATGCAGTATTTTTCTCCCGCCTTGATCCGCTGGACTTTGCACAGGAAGGTCACCGCGTCGAGTTCAGCGAAACCGGCAACCCCGATTCCGATCTCGAATTCAAAGGCGTGGTTTTCAATGAAATGAAAGGCGCGATGAGCTCGATCAACAGCCTGCTCTGGCAAAAAATCAGCGAGCACCTGTTTCCGACTACCACCTACCATTACAACAGCGGCGGCGAACCGGCGAATATTCCTGATCTGAGCTACGACCAGCTAAAGGCCTTCTATCAGACCCACTACCATCCCAGCAATGCGATCTTCATGACCTTTGGCAATATCAGCGCTGCCGAGCATCACGCCCAGATCGAAACGCTGGCGCTGTCACGTTTTGACAAGCTCGACGTCAATATCAGCGTACCCAACGAACAACGCTACACCGAGCCGCGCCGGGCACTGGAAACCTATTGCATCGGTGAAGATGAAGACACGACAAACAAAACCCATATTGTGATGGGCTGGCTGCTCGGAGAAAGTACCGACTTAGAGCAATTACTCGAGGCCTCACTGCTCAGCAGTGTACTGCTGGACAACAGCGCGGCCCCGCTGCGCCACGCGCTGGAAACCACCGATCTGGGCTCCTCACCATCGCCGCTCTGCGGACTGGAAGAATCGATGCACGAACTGGTCTTTGTCTGCGGGCTTGAAGGCGCGGACAAAGATGGCACGGCAGACGTTGAAGCACTGATCATTGCAACGCTGGAAAAAATCGCTACCGACGGCGTGCCCAAGGCTGATATCGAAGCGATGCTGCACCAACTGGAGCTGCACCAACGCGAAATCGGCGGTGATGGTGGCTACCCCTACGGCCTGCAGTTAGTCATGGCCACGCTGGGCGTTGCCACCCATCGCGGCGACCCGATGGGTGTGCTGGATATGGATCCGGCCATTGCCGAGCTGCGCCGTAAAATTGAAGATCCCGACTACATCAAGTCGCTGGTTCAAACCCTGCTGTTGAAGAATACGCACCGCGTCACCTTAACCGTAGTGCCGGACCCGACAATGGCAGCGCGACAGGCGGCTGCCGAGCAAGCCCGGCTCGCCGCGATCAAGCAGGGACTCGACAAGGAAGCGGCGCAGGAAATTATCGACCGTGCCAAAGCGCTGCAGGCACGGCAGGAGATGGAAGAAGACGAGTCGATACTGCCCAAGGTCACGTTGGCAGATGTCGCTGACGAGCGACCGGCACTGGAGTTCTCAGTCACCGAAGGCGCGCTGCCGGTCACCAGCTATGCACGGGGTACCAACGGTATTGCTTATCAGCAAATCGTCGCTGATTTGCCGGATTTCAGCGCAGAGGATATGACGGCGCTGCGCTTTTACACCAGCATGATGACGGAAGCGGGTATCGGCGATAGCAGCTACCTCGAAGCCCAGCGCCGGCAGGCTGCAGTGTGTGGCGGCCTCACCGCTTATACGACTATTCGCGCAATGCCCGACAGCGAACAGAACATCAGCGGACAGCTGGTGCTCAGCAGTCGCGGCCTGACCCGCAACCACCGTGATATGACCGCGCTGCTGCGCGAAACTTTTGAGCAGGTCCGCTTCGATGAGTTACCGAGATTGCGTGAACTGGTATCCCAGGCCCGCGCCGGCAGCGAATCCCGCATCACCGGCAACGGACACGTACTGGCAATGAATGCCGCATGTGCCGGCATGAGCCAGGCAGCAAGGCTCGCCCATGTCAGCGGTGGACTCGCCGGTGTGGCGAGTATCAAAGCGCTGGACAAACAACTCGAAGATGCCGGCACCTTGTCGGCACTGGCTGAGCAGCTGGCGGGCATTCATCAAACCATGCTGACTGCGCCGCGACAGATGCTTTTGATTGCGGAACAACAGCAACTCGCCGCTATGCACAGCGACATTGAAGCAGTATGGGCAGATTACAGCGCTGCCGCTGCGCCGGCGCTTTATCACCCGCAACCGCTGAGAGAGTCGACGCAGCAGTTCTGGGTATGTAATACCCAGGTGAATTTTTGCGCGCGGGCCTACCCCACCGTAGCCGCCGATCACGATGATGCGCCAGCGCTGGCGGTACTCGGTGGTTTTCTGCGCAACGGATTTCTGCACCGAGCTATTCGCGAACAAGGCGGTGCCTATGGCGGCGGCGCCGGACAGGACTCCGGCATCGGCGCTTTCAGATTCTTTTCCTACCGCGACCCGCGCATGGCAGAAACGCTGACCGACTTTGATCGCAGCGTCGAGTGGATACTCGGCGCAACACTGGAATACGAGCAACTCGAACAGGCGATACTCGGCGTCATTTCCGGTCTGGATAAACCCGGCTCACCCGCCGGCGAAGCCAAGCAGGATTTCCACGACCGTCGCTTCGGACGCACGCCGGAACAACTCGCCGCATTCCGCCGTAAAGTATTGGCTGTGACCCTCGCTGACCTGAAGCGCGTTGCGCAAACCTGGCTTACCCCGGACAACGCCAGCACCGCAGTGGTGAGCAATGCCAGCGGCCGCGGCGCCGGCGAGCAACTGATTGAAACCCTGAATATGGATATCCTGCAGTGCTAATCAAACAAGTCTGCAACAGCATCGGTGCCGGCGCGCTCGCTCTGTTTACGCTACAGGCTGCGGCGCTCGTCCCGGCGCGGGATATGAATCCGGTGGTGCTGATGCACGGCCTGCCGGCCATTCCCGATACCACAGACGTTAAAGCCGGCGATCACCGCTTCGGTATCAGTGCCGACCTCAGTTCGGTCGCGGTGATCGATGAGGATGAGGACGAAACCCTGATCTTTGACGGTGAAACCCGGCGTGTCGCGTTGCGCTATGAATGGGGATTCACCGACCGCGCGGTGATCGGCATCGAAATTCCCTGGATAAAGCATAGCGGCGGCACACTGGATAGCTTTCTCGACGATTATCACGATGCGCTCGGCCTGCCCAACGGCGACCGGCCTCACTTACCAGAAAATAAAATCCGCTTTCAATACAGCCACAACGGCGTCAACGAGTTGAATTTTCGCGATCACGCCGAAGGCCTGGGCAATGTCAGTATCTTCGGTTCTTTTCCGATGATCGCCTACCCGGAAGCCAATTCTTCGCTCGGCATCCAGATCAACCTACCCACCGGCGACCCGGATAAGCTCACCGGTAGCGACGGCGCCAGCGTCGCCCTATGGCTGCACGAAACCACGCAGGTCGATGAGTTATGGCAGGCCTGGTATACGCTGGGCGGCATCTGGATGGATGATGGCGAAGTGCTCGGCGCGCGCCAGGAAAGCGGCGCCGGATTTCTTAATCTGGGATTCAGCCGTCTGGTCGGCGCATCTTCAAGCCTGCATTTGCAGATCGATGCCCACAGCAAACTCTATGCTGACTCGGATATGAAATTGTTAGGGGATTCAGTTCAGCTCACTGTCGGCACCACTACGCGCTTTAGCGGAGGCTGGAACCTGACCGTCAATCTGACCGAGGATATCGACACCGAAGCATCACCCGATGTGGTGTTTAATTTTGCGCTGACGAAAACCTTTCGCTAGAAAGCGACTTTTTCTCAGTTAAGCGGCTCAGTCAGAAATACACCGTCACCCTGCATTTCGGTTGCAACAGCCTGCAGATACTGACCATGGCAGGGGCCGGACACACATTGTCCGCTCTCAGGCAAAAACAATGCGCCATGGGTGGCGCACTGAATCAACACCCCTTCCATATCCATAAACATATCTTCCTGCCAGTTCAGCTCCACGCCTAAATGCGGGCAGGTGTTTCGATAAACGAACACCTGATCATCGCGCTTGACCGCGAACAGCTTGTGCTCGCCGACATAAATGCTTTTACCTTTGGCTTCATCGATTTCATGCGCAAAGCAGAGCAATGTCATAATCTGGTAGCTCTCCGGGATAGATTGTTAGAAGCGGTTGCTAAGCCATAGTGACTGGTATGGCTGTAATTCAACCTGCTGTTTTAAATCAGGGTATGACTCACCGCTTATCAAGTCGCGCCATTCATCCATTTCCACCAGATTAATATCTGCCAATGAAATTGTCTGCGGCTGATCGCTGATATTGTTTATCGCGAAAAGCCCCTGACTCCGGTTCAGGCTCTGTCGCCAGAATCCGAATATTTCAGTTCCCAGGTGCAAGGCAAACTGCGTTGCATTCGGATGAAAAGCAGCCTGACGGGCGCGGAGTTTAATCAGGCTGTTTAAACGCAAAAATACCTGCCGATGATGACTGCCGGTATCGGCCAGTTCAGACTCCAGCTCCGTCAACTGCCACTGGCGGCGATTGATTGCGCGATTATGCCCGGCGTGCTCCAAACGCTCATAGTCATTGGTAGTCGCCAACAGACTATGTATGTAAAAAGCGGGGATACCTTCCAGCGCCAGCAAAATTGTATGTGCACACACAAAACGCTCCACTGCCCAATCATCTTTCCCTTTCAACGTGCCACTAAGTGCATCGAACAAACTGATATTGATCTCGTAGGGCCGGCGTAAGCCCTTATCCAGCGTCCGCCAGGAAACCTTACCCCCGTATTCCTCCATCGCAGCAACCAATGCATCGACGTCGGCGTCCTCCATCAATCCCTCTACCGGCCGCAGGCCAATACCATCGTGTGAGGCGATAAAATTAAAATAAGTGGTCCCCGCCTGCGCCGGCGGCATACTCATCAGCCAGGATTTCAGGTGGCTACAGTCGCCACTGACGAGGGTGTTGAGCAACAGCGGCGGCAGCGAAAAGTTATAAACCAGATGTGCCTCGTTGCTATTGCCAAAGTAAGATAGATTTTCACGGTTCGGAATATTGGTTTCAGTAATCAGAATCGCGTCGGTCCGGTAGTGCTCGACCAAGGTGCGGAACAAGCGCACGATTTCGTGAGTTTGCGGCAGGTTCAGGCAGCTTGTCCCCGGCTGCTTCCAGAGGAACGCCACCGCATCAAGGCGAAAGATCTGGACCCCGTTATCCAGATAGAACCGCACAATTTTAACGAACTCGAGCAAAACTTCCGGATTAGAAAAGTCGAAATCGACCTGATCATGACCGAAGGTACACCAGACATAACGTTTGCCATCCAGCGTATCGACCTCTTTCAACAGCTCTGAGGTGCGCGGCCGGACGACTGCGCTGAGGTCAGTGGCCGGACCAGCCTCATAGAAGTAATCTGCGCCCGGATGCTTGCGCTGTTTAAAATTCTCGAACCATCCGCTACGGGCAGAGCAATGATTGATCACAAGATCTGCCATTAATTTGTAGTCGGCACCTAGCGCAGCAATATCATCCCAGTCACCCAGCGATTCGTTAACCTGCCGGTAGTTGAGAACCGCGAAACCGTCGTCTGAGCTGAATGGATAGAACGGTAGAATATGAACGCCGGTAATAGCATCGGAAAGGTACTTGTCGAGAAATTTGTGCAAGGTCCGCAGCGGCTTTTCGGCATCCTCGAGAATTGAATCACCGTAACTGATGACCATGACATCAGCCTGATCCCAATGATTGCTGTATTGCTCCGGCGTTCTGTAACTGCCGCGAAAGCCCATCGCGGTGATACACTTCCCGGCGACCGCGGCCACATCGTGCTGCGGATAAATCACCGACAAATGGGATTCTATCCGTTCTCGGATGTAGCTCAGGTCATGACCGCTGCGCCGGCTCATCCGCCGCCAAACTCCCGATGATCTTCCTCGACCGCCTGTAAAAATTCACTCTCGACATTCGGCTGCGCACTGCTGACCCGGTTCCAGCTCGGAATAAACGGTGTTTCCATCGGATGCTCCAGAAAGTGCATCCCGGCTTTCACCAGGTTACCGGCGAACAGCTCAACCGCCTGTTCCTCGCCATGAATATCCAGTTCCAGACCATTAATCAACGCGTCATTGCGGTAAGTATCAATAAAATCCAGCGCGATCCGGTAGTAAGTCGCTTTGATAGAGCGGAAGGTTTCCTGATTAAACACAACACCTTCCGTGGCCAGTTTCCTGAATATTGCTTTTGCAATATCAATCGACATTTTCGATAAACCGGCCGCATCATCTTCAGCGGAAAGTACCTGATGTTTGTGGTCATAGTTATCCGCGATATCAACCTGACAAATTCGATTGGTCGCGTAATTACGGTACATCTCCGATAACACACCCACTTCCAGACCCCAGTCATCGGGTATCCGCAGATCGTCGATCACGTCCGCGCGCATCGAGAACTCACCGGAGATGGCATAGCGAAAGCTGTCCATATACTCCAGATAATCCAGCGGGCCGAAAATCTTGGTCAAGGATCTGATGAGCGGCGTTACCAGCAAGCGACAGACGCGACCGTTGATCTTTCCTTCCGAGGTGCGCGCGTAATATCCTTTACAGAATGCGTAATTGAAACTGGGGTTGGCGACCGGGTACAACAGTCTGGCGAGCAACGCGCGGTCATAGGTCAGAATATCGCAGTCATGCAGCGCCACCGATTGCGCGACACCCGATGCCCGCACATAGCCGAGGCAATACCAGGCGTTTCTGCCCTTACCTAATGCGGTCGGCGCGACACCGTCATCGAGCAACCGCTGATGGATCGCCTGCAGTCTGGGGCCATCGTTCCAGAGCACCCGAAAGCGTTGCGGAAGTTCGCTGAAAAACGATAGTGCGTGGCGGTATTGGCTCTGGTCCGCCCGATCAAGCCCGATTACGATTTGCGACAGGTAGGGCACCGATTTCAGATGCTCGACGATACGCTTCAGCGCCGGCCCCTCTAACTCTGAATAGAGTGACGGCAACACCAACGCCATCGGTCGTTTTCGCGAAAACGCCGATAGCTCAGCTTCCAATTCTTCAACCGGCCGGCGGGAAAGATTGTGCAGCGTTGTAATAACGCCGTTCTGGTAAAAATCAGTCATTGATCACCCGCTTGTAAGCTGAGTAAAGACAGGAGCGTTTCATTCCAGCCTGTGGGTCCCACCTCTGCCGTGACAATGCAGTGCGGGTTGTGTATTTCCAGTGGTGCGTGCACCGCCGACCGAACCACCACGGGGTGGTCCGCAAGCTCCAGCATCGGGATATCGTTGTGCCCGTCACCTAATGCAATTATAGAGGCCTCAGGCCAGTATCGCTGCGCCAGCCAACGCATCGCTTCGCCTTTATTGCCACTGCCGGCAACGTGTACAAAACGCCCTCCCTTGGTGCACGTGAGCCCCCGGGCTTCGAGCTGAAGCGCCAAATCCTTCAACCGTTGGTCACTGTCCTGCCACAGCAGCGGCTCGGTCCAGGACCGCTTCGATGCAAGTGCGGCGTCCGCCTCTGCCAAGCCTGTCAGATCGGCAATAGCCGCCGCAGATAGTTCGGAGAATGCCGTAAACCGGTAGTCGTCCGCAGCCCTAATTTCCTGTAGGCAGGAAACTATCGCCCCGCGCGGCACCCCGAACACCTTGTCAGCGCGGTCATCGGGAAATATAACAGCGGCGCCGTTTTCCACGATATAGGGCGTAGTCAATGCCAATTGTTTGTGCAGAATTCTGACTTCTGCAGCAGTCTTACTGGTGTTGAGAATCAACGGTATCTGCCGCTGAGCGAGCATATCCAGCGCCGGACACGCAGCATCGTAGGAATAGTCAAAGTGATCTAACAGGGTGCCGTCGAGATCACTGAATACAACAAAATTAATACCTTACTCCTCAGGGTCCAGTGAGATCTTCTGGTCCTCGGCATAGCGTTCGCCGGCGACCCGTGCCTCGCAGATAATGTCACCCGCCCTTGCCAGTTCAGCCGCGCTGAGTTTCAGCCCGGTGGCGGCGGCGTTCTCCTCAACATAGGCGACATGTCGCGTGCCGGGTATGGGTACCATCGTGTCGTCGTATTGATGCAATACCCAGGCCAGTGATAACTGTCCCGGCGTGCAGCCCAGATCGCCCGCATACGCAGCAAACTCATCGATTAATTCGACATTGCGCCGCAAATTGTCGCCGACAAAGCGCGGCATATTGGCGCGCATATCGAAGCCCTCTGCCATGTCTTCGGGCTTGCGGATACCGCCGCAGAAAAAGCCGCGGCCCAGCGGGCTGAACGGTACGAAGCCGATGCCGAGTTCTCTGCAGGCATCGATCACTTTAAATTCGGGGCCGCGGGTCCACAGCGAATACTCTGATTGCAAGGCAGTAATCGGATGAACTTTGTGCGCGCGGCGCAGTGTTGATGACGATACCTCGGAAAGTCCGATATGGCGGATTTTACCTTCGGCGACGAGCTCTGCCAGCGCGCCTACACTGTCCTCGATCGGCACATTGAAGTCGCGCCGGTGCAGGTAATACAAATCGATCATATCGGTTTGTAATTTGGCGAGGCTGTCCTCGCAGGTCTTGCGAATATTCTCCGGGCTGCCATCGACACCGCGCCGGCCGTCCTCGCTGACGATAATGCCGCACTTGCTCGCCAGTACAAACTCGCTGCGGCGCGACTTCAGCACCCGTCCGATCAACTCCTCATTGTGGCCAAGTCCGTAGATACTCGCCGTGTCGAGAAAGTTATAGCCGATATCCAAAGCGCGGTGCAGTGCCCGCTCTGATTCGCTGTCATCGCCGGGGCCATAGCCAAAGGACATACTCATGCAGCCCAGACCAAGCGCCGAGACAGTGAGCTCGCCGAGTTTCCGTTGTTGCATGCACATTGCTCCGGCATATTAATCGGTACAGCTCACAGTCTATCGCGATCGGCGATTTAGGGGGTGATTCAGCGCTGCGCGATATGGGACAATCTCTGCGACCAAGCCGGTCACTAATAAAAAACGGAACACTATGAACGCGCCGGACCAAAGCTACGACACCCGCGGCAAAGCCTACTACGCGCTCGGCCTGCTGACCGTGGTGTACAGCTTCAATTTTATCGACCGGCAACTGCTGGCCATTTTGCAGGAACCGATCAAGGCCGAACTCGGCCTCTCCGACAGCCAGTTGGGCCTGCTGACCGGTTTCGCCTTCGCCGTCTTCTATGTCACCGCAGGCATACCCATTGCGCGCTGGGCCGACAGTGGCAACCGCCGCAATATTATTTCGCTGGCACTGTTTATCTGGAGTTTTATGACCGCGCTCAGCGGCCTCGTGCAGAATTATTTTCAATTGCTGATGGCACGGGTCGGTGTCGGAATCGGCGAAGCCGGCGGCAGCCCGCCCTCCCACTCCATCATCTCCGATATCTTTCCCGCCAACCAACGCGCCAGCGCGCTGGGCTTTTATTCTATGGGTGTGAACTTCGGTATTCTGTTCGGGTTTTTACTCGGCGGCTGGATCAATGAGTTCTTCGGTTGGCGCGTCGCTTTTATGGTGGTCGGCGGACCCGGCATCCTGCTGGCGATTGTGGTGCGCCTGACGCTGGCTGAGCCGGTGCGCGGGCTGTCCGAACAGCGCAGCGCCAGCGCGCCGGGTGCGACCTTTGGTGAAGTCGTCAGCGTGCTATGGGGCAGCAAAACTTTCCGCCACCTCGGCCTCGCCTGCGGCCTGAATGCGTTTATCGGCTACGCCGCCGCAAACTGGAACGCCTCTTTCATCATCCGTAGCCACGGCATGGGTACCGGCGAAGTCGGCACCTGGCTCGCGTTAATGATGGGCATCGGCGGTGCGATCGGCGTGTTCGGCGGCGGCCTGTTAGCCGACCGGCTCGGTAAAACCGATATACGCTGGTATGTTTGGCTGCCGGTAGCGGCGGGCATTATTGCCATGCCCATCAGCATTGCCGCCTATCTAGCCGACAGCGGTCACACCACGCTAATGCTACTGATTATTCCCAGCGTGCTGTCCAACGTCTATCTGGGCAATACCATCGCATTGACCCACTCACTGGTCGGACTGCGGATGCGGGCCATGTCCTCGGCAATTTTATTTTTTGTGATTAATATCGTCGGCCTCGGTGCAGGCCCCTGGGTTATCGGTATTGTCAGCGACTTACTGGAGCCCAGCCTTGGCGTTGAATCGTTGCGCTATGCCATGCTGTATGTACTGCCGCTCATCGGTTTGTGGTCGATCACCCACTTCTTTCTGGCATCAACCACATTGAAGGCTGATCTGGCGGCGGCGCCCGAGTAGCACAGAGCGCGTGTTTTAAAACTCGAAAGACATTCTGAGATTGACGCCGCGCTCCACCTCCGCGCGCGGTGTACCCACCACCCGGTCAACATATTCTTCGTGGGCCTTATCCAGCAGATTTCGACCGGTCAGGGATAATTTAAGGTGCGGATTGATCTGTTTATCGATCACCAGATCCAGCTCGGTGTACTCATCGATATTCTGGCGCTCGACCCGGTCGACATAGCGCAACATCGCGCTTACGCCCAACTCGCCGGGCAGATCCCAGTGTGAACGCAGATTGGCGCGGTGCAGCGGACTTTCGCCCTCGGCATTTTCAACATTCGGATCGCCGCTATTGCGCGGATTCACCGCGATCTGCACCTGCGAATACTGAAACTCGCCGCGCCAGCTCGGACTAAAAATATTGGTGACCAGCAACTCACCGCCCCAGGAGCGCGCATCGGCACCATTGCTGGCTATCACCGGTACGGTAAACATCGGCGGCGGATTCGGGGTCGGCTCAACCGCACCCGGCTCCAGCGTGCGCAGTCCATCGTACTCATTGTAGAACAGCGCCAGATCGACATTCAGGCTGCTGGTAAATTGCCGGCGCCAGCCCAGTTCATGAGCCTGCAAACGCTCCGACTCAAAGCCATCATCGCCCCTGATTTGTAGTTGCACCGCCGGGTTCACATAATCGAAATCGATAATCGCATCGTGCTCGGTACGGCTCGGGGTGCGGTGCGCGCGGGACACCGCTGCCCAGACACTGCTGTATTCATCCAGCTGCCAGATCGCGCGGATATTCGGTTGCCATTCCCGGCCGGTAAATTCGTTGTACTCCAGCTTGGCGCCGGCCACCAGACGCAGCGCGTCGGAGAGCGTGTGCTCATACTGAAAGAAGCCACTGCCCACATCGTAGTGCCGCCGCACCGGGTCGAAGCGGATATGCTGGTCCTGCAAATTGTCCGTGGTGTAACGGTAGCCCAGCCCCCAGATCAGACGGTGCTGCGCCGACGGCCGGTAATCGTGCTTGAAGTCGAGATCGTAACTATCGATCGTAAGGTCAAACAGCAGGTCTTCGCGCTCGCTGTGATCGGCGGAGAATCTGACGCTGTAATGTGATCGCGGACTGACCTGCCGGCGCCAATCGGCCAGCAAGTTAGCACCGGAATAAGTCAATGTAGTGCGGAAGCGCCCGCCCAGTGTCGGCGAACTCAGGTCCGGCAGATCGAGCTCTTCGCCCTCTTCGCCTTCGTAGGCGCTGATCTGAATACTGACCGCACCGCGGTCGACACTACCGAAGTCGAAGCGCAAGCCGGCCTGTGAGCCGGTCCAGCCGTCGTGGTTCTCGCTGCCGTCCGGGCGCGAAGCATCATCCCGCTCAAAGGATTTGACGTAACCCCGCCAGTGGCCGTCGCTGCCGAATTCACCGCCGTAGCGGACACCGGCAAACCATTTTTCCTCATCACCGGCGCCGATTTCGACAATGCCACCGGTGGTATCGGCGGCTTCACGGGTGACAATATTAATCACACCGTTAAACGCATTCGAGCCCCATAGGGCCGTGCCCGGGCCACGCACCACCTCGATGCGTTCGATATCACTGATCAGGGTATCCAGCGTATCCCAGAACATGCCGACTTTGGCCGGTGAGAATACACTGCGGCCATCGACCAGAATCAGCAGCCGGTTGGTAAAGATGCCGCCGTTAAAGCCGCGGATGCCGATGCCCCACTTACCTTTACCGAAACGCGTAACTTCAACACCGGGCACCAGACGCAACAATTCGGGGATATTATTCGCGCCCGAGCGGCTGATCGATTCGCGGGTGAGTATATAAACAGCTGCCGGTGACTCGCGCACGCTGTCGCCCAGGCGCGCGCTGAGACCGATATCGATCTCCATTAATTCGTCGAGACTGAGACTGGTCAGATCTTCTGCGTATTCAGCGGCACATTGCAGCGAAGTCACCAACGCCAGCGCAGACAGCTGCATAGCCACACGCCGCGATGGCGCTTGTTTGCCGTTGTGTTTACGCATTACAGGGAAGATTCCCTCGCCGGTGACCACACGGGTCTTGAATACTTATCGCGCCAGCTTATTACAATACCTATGCAGCGGCCATAGGCCACAATGCTGATGTCAGGCGGTCGCCTCAACATCTGCCGCTAACAAAGCGTCACCGAGCTCGGTCTTACCATCCAGCGACATCACCTTACGACCGGTACTGTGCACAATGTTGCGGCTATAGATCACCCGACCCACATGCCGGCCCGCACAGAGCTCGAGTGCGCCCTCCGCCATCATTTCCACCGGTTCCGCCTCATGGGGCAGTCTTCTGGCGATGTCCCGCACAAAATCGGCGCCTTCGGTCAGCACGATACTGACCGGCGCCATACTATTGACGAACACGCCGTCTACCGCCACTTCATGCGCGAGCGCCTCGGTATACCGGTCCAACGCCGCCTTACTGGCGCCATAGGCGCCAATGACGTGGGCCATCATCGCCGAATCAATATAAGGAAGCTGTGGCTGGTGTGCCGTAGCACTGCTGATATTCAGAATCCAGCCACGCTTGCGCTTGCGCATGCCGGGCAACACCTGCTGCGCCAGATCCACCGGACAGTTCACATTCATATCGAACATCATCGCGCGGTCTTTCAGTGATACGCGGCTCGGCATATCAGCTTTCATAGCAGCGGCATTATTCACCAGAATATCCATGGGCCCAAAATGCGCCTCGGCCCGCACGATCAGATCGGCCCGTGCCGATGCATCGCATAGATCCGCGACTTCCGCCGCGGCCTGCCCGCCAGCGGCGACAATCGCATCTACTGTTTCCTGCAGCGTGCCCTGCAAATCACCGTGCGCACCGAGTCGCGACGCGCACACCACAACCGCCGCACCCTCTGCGGCAAAGCGCATCGCGATGGCGCGTCCGATGCCGCGGCTGGCGCCGGTAATAAAAGCCACCCGGTCTTTCAACTCATTCATCGCTGTGCCCCCGCCGGATTCAATCGGCACACCCCGCCGTTACTCACCGGTAAATACCGGCGCGCGTTTCTCTTTAAAGGCCTTCGGCCCCTCGCGGGCATCCTTGCTCATCATCACCATCGCCGACTGGTCCATTTCGACTTTGAAAGCGTCCGTCCAGTCCAGTGTGTGTGATTCGTGAACCGCGGTTTTGATCGCCTGCAGTGCCAGCGGCGCGTTAGCCGCGATGCGGTCAGCCAATTCCTCGGCGCGCTCGTAGAGCTTTGCCAACGGCATTACTTCTGAGATCAGACCAATGTCTTTGGCCTCCTGAGCGCTGACCGGTTCCGCCAGCAACATCAGTTTCATCGCATTGGCATAGGAAATCTGTCGCGCGAGACGCACCATGGTTCCGGCGCCGGGTACCAGCCCCTGCTTCGGTTCGGGCACGCCGAATATGGCGTGATCCGCGGCGATGCGGATATCAGTGGCCTGCAGAATTTCGCAACCGCCACCCAAGGCGCGGCCATTAAAGGCACCGATCACCGGCTTCAGCATCGGCCGGTCCTGGAACATACACTTGCTGACAATCATCGGGTCAGCCAGCAACTTTTCTTCAATCTCGTTTTGCGGCGCTCTGGCACCGGTCCATAGCGGAATGACCCCGCCGAGATCACCACCGCAGCAAAAATCCTCATCACCGGCACCGGTCAGTATCGCGACACGGATATCACTATCATCGCGCACCGCTTCCCAGGCTTCATGCAGCAGCACAAACACCTCGGCGTTCATGGTGTTCTTGGCCTCGGGCCGGTTAATGGTTATCCACGCACTGTGACCGCGCTTTTCAAAAATGACCGCTGGCATTGCCGGTTCCTTCTGTAGTTGGATGAAAATTCTGAATTACTTACGGTAGACGCTAACCTTCGCTTCCTGAGCGCGGGCGTACTCCGGGTCCAGATAGCGATCGTAGTCGGTCATACCGCCCAGATAACGCTTAAAGAAAGCGGTGACGTAAAGATTTTGCAGACGCTGCACCTCGCCGATTGCAATTGGCTCGCCACTGCAACTGGTGTCGTATGGCTCGTGCAGTTGCCCCGCGCCGATTACGCTCCATAGCGGCTTTAAAATACCGATACCCTTGAGAAAATCTCCCAGCGCACAGACATTGGCAAAGTGATTGTGATTGGCGCCGATAATATCCACGCGTATCGCATCGTCCTGCAGCCAATCAAAAGCCACCCGGTTATTTTCGATCAGCACGCCCTTATCCTCGGTCCCGCCGAGTAACAACACCGGCACCGACACACTGCTCAGCTGCGCCTGTGTAAAACCGGCATAGGGTGGCGGTCGCTTGTCCCGCTGCATATCGCCGACCACGACCGCGGAGATCGGTACCACCGCCTTGACCCGCGAGTCCGGCACTGTCCTGCCCCAGCCTGCGGCGGCGCCGAGTGCAGTCATACCGCCATAGGAATGCCCGACGACGCCGACGCCGGAGGTGTCGATACGGGCGTAAAATGCATCCTCGGGGTCTGCGTTACGGGCAAACATATGATCGATCAGAAAGGAGACATCGGGCACGCGGTTGCCACCGGCGGTGGTGAAATCATCGCCGTCGTCACCCAGCGTATTGCCGCTGTGCGCAGGCGCAATCACGATAAATCCGTGACTGGCGAGATGTTCCATCAGCGCCGTGGACTGAAAATTCGGTGCGCCGTAACCGTGGGAAAAAATCAGCAACTTGCGCTTGCGGTGCCGGGAAACCGGCCGCCCGCGCATGGCGATATCGGCGTGCATAGTCAGCGGCCCGGCGAGCCGGTAGGCGGACAAGCGGCCGGGGCCGATATCCTCAATATCGACCGGATACCAGGCATCGACCGACAGCGTGCGGCCATCGCGATCCGCATCGACTGCGGTGAACGCGCTGTGACCAACCTCCCAATAGCCGTAGCGATCCGGCGCGGTATCTTTCACGTGGGGTTGCAGTGACGACGCGCTGCAACCGGCCAGAAAGATTCCGGCCAACATCAGAAACACGGCGGCGGTATTGGACTTGTACATTGTTTGGCTCCTTTCTGGGAGGAGCCAATATCAGCGTTTCAGCGGCCTAAATCAATGTACGGCGCGGCCAGCCTCAATACCGCGCTGGCGAAGCCGCCTTAGAACGCGGCACCCAACCAGAACCACAGTTTTTCGGTATCTACCTTACCGGCAGCGGCGTCACCGGCATCATAGTCCGCATATTTGAGGCCGATGCTATAGTGCTTGCCCAGCTTACGGGTCAGTACGACATCGAGCTCTTTGCCGAGATCCGATACCGTTGCCGTCGCTTCGTCGGCTTCGAACTCATGGTAAGTCACCCCGATTTTGACATCGGCAATGCTGCCACCTAGAGAAACGTACTGATCTTCCAAACCGGTGACCGGGGTTGTCAGAAACTGGTCGCTCCAGCCGTTGAACTTATGCAGCGTCGCCAGCGGCGTGGCAAATCCGTACAACGCATCATCAGAGCCGAGGACTTCCTGCCCGACTTTGGCAGTGATGCCACTGACCACCGCGCCGAGTTCCAGCAGCGTGTAGTCCGCGTCCATCTCGTCACTTGCGGTGTCCTTGCTCTGGCTGGCGTATTCCGCCGCGTACAGCACTTTAACGCTGTCGTTTTTTCCGACTAGGGTATCGCCGGCCAGCCGCGCGCCGTAGGTATCGAGATCGTCGTTGGCGACGTCATCGCGTTCCAGCTGGTAACTATAAAGCGACAGCTTGCCGATCGGCGTTTTAACCGCCGCATTAAACAAATGATCGGAACTATCGGCATCGGCTTCCTCACCGAAAATCGTATTGCGCTGACCAATATAGCTGTAACTCAGCGTGATATCTTTTGCCGCGGTATAGGTGAACGTCGCCGCGTCAAATGTCTGCCGGTCCTGACGCCAGCCAACGTGGCCAACATGACGGTGACCGTCGTGAGTAATGACCTGCCGCCCCACCTTCACACTAAATACGTCGGACTTGTATTGCAGATAAGCCTGATCCAGTTCGGTATGCTCGGGGTCGGCAATCACCGAGTACTCGCCGGTGTTATAGCCGTTGGGCGGTGACGCATAGTCGCCCTGACCGCCGACAATGCGGGTATCTTCCAGTTCGATTTTGGCTGAAAAGCCATTCACTATGCCGGTTTCTAAACCTACCAGTGAACGCAGCGTCAGCGCCTTCGCGTCTTTTAGCGCGTTGTCCTGATCGACCGTTTCGTAGCGCAACCTGAAGTTTGCAGTTGGCTTTGACGCCTCAAAGGCCTCGGTGACACCGCCGGCCTGCGCGCCACCGGCGCTCAACACCAGCGCGAAAGCGGTTGCACATCCGCCGCATCGGTGACCTGCACGACTCAAAACAGAGTTAGACATTGGGGTACTTCTCCTCAGTGGTAAAAAAAAATAAACGGCCGGTATTAAGCGGCGTGGCTGCTATCAACCGATGACGACTTTGCAGGCGCCGCTGATGAATTAATCGGCTCAACCTTGCGCTGCTTGTCATAGAGAAACTTCAGCAATTGCGAACGGCAATGAATGTATTCGGCATCTTCGGCAAGTTCCAACCGGTTACGCGGCCGCGGCAGATTCACTTCCAGTATTTCGCCGACCGTCGCCGCCGGTCCGTTGGTCATCATCACAATGCGATCCGACAGCAACACCGCCTCATCGACATCATGGGTGATCATAATCACCGTGTTATTTAACTCACATTGAATTTCCATCAAAGAATCCTGCATATGCGAACGGGTCAGTGCGTCCAACGCACCGAAAGGCTCATCCATCAATAGCACATCAGGCTGCATCGCTAACGCCCGCGCGATGCCGACCCGCTGTTTCATACCGCCCGAGATCTCTCCCGGTCTTTTATGCATTGCGTGGTCCATGTGCACCAGAGTCAGATTGTGTTCGATCCACTCCTTGATTTCGGCTTTGGATTTGGACTTGCCGAACACCTGCTTCACCGCCAGTTCCACATTCTGATAGGCAGTCAGCCACGGCAACAGCGAGTGGTTCTGAAACACAACAGCCCGCTCCGGGCCCGGTGTGGTGACTTCCTTGCCGTTTAACACGACACCGCCGCGGGTCGCCTGATAGAGCCCGGCAACAATGTTCAACACGGTCGACTTGCCGCAGCCGGAATGTCCGATCAGCGATACAAACTCACCTTTCCTGATTTTTAAATCGACATCTTCAAGCGCCTTAAATGGCCCTTTTGCTGTCGGAAATTCCATATCGATGTGGCTGATATCGAGTAGCACGCTCATAACTCGTCTTCCTTTTAATAATTCAGCTGGTTGCACTTTCTTTGTCCCAGGAAACCGCACGCTGCAACTGCAACATGCCGCGGTCCAGAGCAAAACCGATGAATCCGATGACGACGATCGCCGCCATAATCCTGCTCAGAGAATCGGAACTGCCATTTTGAAATTCATCCCAGACGAACTTACCCAGACCGGGGTTTTGCGCCAGCATCTCAGCGGCGATCAGCACCATCCAGGCGATCCCCAGCGACAGACGCATGCCGGTAAAAATCATCGGCACCGCCGCCGGCAAGACCACTTTTTGCACGTGTTTCACCACAGGCAATTGCAGCACACGGCTGACATTGACCAGGTCATCGTCGATTGCCGCGACCC
>JBFJYC010000020.1:0-19657 GCA_041622815.1 Spongiibacteraceae bacterium
CTGAACATTCTTAATCTGCGGCTGGGTTTAATTGAACGGCCGCGATGGCAGGTGAGCCTGTATGGCCGCAACCTGCTCGATGAAGACGGCAAGGCCGATACAATTTCGCAGTCGCAAATGGGCGCAGCTTATGCATCGCGGTTACGGCCGGCTCATTTCGGTATTGATCTGCGCTGGCAGTCTCAGTAGGAAATCAATCTTAGATGGACACTGGGCCGGCAACCGGCATTTCGCATTGCACACTCACCGACGGCAGGCGCCTGTCCTACGCCGAGTGGGGCGCCGCTGACGGTGTGCCGGCGTTCTATTTCCACGGCACGACCAGTAGCCGGCTGGAGGGTGCGCTTTACGATAGCGAAGCGCGGGCAAAAGGCGTGCGGCTCATTACTGTCGACCGACCCGGCGTCGGCGATTCCGATCCACTACCCGGCCGCCGGCTGCGGGACTGGCCAGCGGATGTTGCGCAACTCGCCGACCAGTTGGGCATCCTTCAATATGCCGTGGCCGGCGGCTCCGGTGGCGGCCCGCATGCACTGGCCTGTGCGGCTTTAACACCGCAACGTGTGAGCGGCGTGGTATTGGTCAATACCGCCGTGCCGCCACTGCCGCATTACTGGCGAACGATGCCGGCACCGATGCGTATGCTGCTTTGGTTATATTTGAACTGTCGACCGGTAGCGCGCTACCTGGCGCGCAAAATGGCGGCCGGCAGAGATCCGGCGCTACTGCTGGACAATGCGCGCTACCTGAAAGCGCGGCGCCTGTTGCCGGCAGCTGACCGGCCGGTAATGGACGATGCAACAAGACGGCGGTTGTTCGGTCAGGCAGTGGTTGAGGGACTGCGTCAGAATCCGCTCTGCTTCGCCGAGGAGTCGGACATCTTTCTCGGCCACGGCCCCGACACCTGGCAGTTTGAGCCGCTGACAGTGCAGGTGCCGCTGGTCGCACTCTGTGGCGATGCCGATGGTAGCAAGCTGTTCGCACAGGCGCTGATCGACAACAGCCGCACCACGGCACGGATACAGACATTTAAAGGCGGCCATTTATCCGCACTTGGCGCCGAAGCGGCAGCGATGTCGATGGCCGCACTAGCCAGTTTTCGGTACAGCGCTTAGTTCTGACCCCAGCTCACTAGCGGCCCGACCAAAACCATCCCGGCTCTGACCCGCCTCACCACTGTCACCGCCAGCCCGCGGTTGCTATGCTTTCGCGCCCGCAGCAACGGCAATAAAACCCGAACAGGAGAGACATTGTGGACGAAGTCA
Organism: Spongiibacteraceae bacterium; assembly: GCA_041622815.1. GTDB lineage: Bacteria > Pseudomonadota > Gammaproteobacteria > Pseudomonadales > Spongiibacteraceae > JBFJYC01. The sequence goes on from JBFJYC010000020.1 coordinate 1,266, forward strand.
GGCCGACACCGATTGTTGAAGACATCGAAGGCACGCGCCTCAAGCTGCAGAAATGGCTTGAAGAAAAACTCGAAACCGACGGCCCGGTGTCTATCGCCTCCCTGAATATCCCGGAAGGCTCGGGCATGTCCAACGTGACCCTGCTGCTGGATGCTGAGTATCAAAAAGACGGTAAAAGCCATAGCGTGGGCTGCGTCGGCCGGCTGCAACCGGAAATCGCCAAGCCGGTATTCCCGAGTTACGACCTCAGCGTGCAGTACCGCGCAATGGAGACCGTCGGGCAGCATTTCGAGGGCGTTCCGGTACCGGAATTAATGGGGCTGGAGACCGACACCAGTATTCTCGGCACCGGTTTCTATCTGATGAAAAAGATTGACGGCCGCGTGCCGTCGGATATGCCGCCGTACAATATGGACGGCTGGTATATGAATGATGTCGATGAGGCAACGCAAGCTGCGATCTGGAATAGCGGCGTCGATGTTATGGCCAGCTTTCACAAACAGGCCGTCACCAAACTGGAATTATTCGACTTTATCGACCAACCCGCCGCCGGCGAAACGCCGCTGCAAGCCCAGCTCCGCTATTGGCAGAACTATGCCGACTGGGCGATGGAAGGCGAAACCCACATCATCTGTCAGCGCGCGCTGGACTGGCTCAATGCCAATCAGCCAAAAGACGAGGTTTATGGCGTCTCCTGGGGCGATTCCCGTGTCGGCAATATGATGTTTGACCCCAAGGGCACTGCGGTGCGCGCGGTAATCGACTGGGAAATGATTACTTTTGCCAACCCGGCGCAGGATATCGCCTGGTGGAATATGCTCGATAAGTTCTTCGGCGAATGTCTGGGCTTTCCGCGACTGCCCGGCCTGCCCCCCTATCAGGACACCATCGATCGCTGGGGCGCTGCCACCGGCATCAGTGTTGCCGACTATGATTACTATGAGGTGTTTGCCGCGACCCGTTATGCATTGATCCTGAGCCGTATCTCGCTGGCCACCGGGCAGACCGCCGATATTCAGGAAAACCTCGCCACCGGCTTACTCACCAGCTTTATGGATCGTATTTGTTGAAAAAACTATTAGCCACCACTGCGCTGTGCTGCACGCTCGCAGCACCGGTGTTTGCAAATCCCCAATTCCAGTCCTGCAAAGCCGGACTGCAAACTCAGGCGCTTGCCGCCGGCGCGGCACCGGCAACCGTCGCGCGGGTTTTGGCCGCTGCCAGCTACGACCCGAAGGTGATCGAGTACGACCGCAAGCAACCCGAGTTTTCCAGCACCTTCGCGCGCTATATGGAACTGCGCATATCGGACACGCGGCTGGAAAAGGGCCGCGAAGTATACGCACAGCATCGCGAACTGCTGGATCAACTCACCCGGCGCTACGGCGTGCCCGGACACTATCTGGTGTCTTTTTGGGGGCTGGAAACCAACTACGGCGGATATCTGGGCAATCACAATGTCTTCGATAGCCTGACCACGCTGGCCTGCGACCCGCGCCGCAGTCAGTTTTTTACTAACGAACTGGTCGCCGCTTTGCAGCTGGTCGACCAGCACGCACTCGACCCGGCAAAAATGGAATCGAGCTGGGCCGGCGCGCTCGGCCAGACCCAGTTTATGCCGACCAATTACCAGCGCTTTGCGGTCGACGGTGATGGTGACGGCCGCGCCGATCTCTGGGGCAGCACCGCCGACGCACTGTCATCGGCAGCCAACTTCCTCAATTCACTGGGCTGGGAGCCGGGCCTGCGCTGGGGCCGGGAAGTACTGCTACCGAAGAATTTCGACTGGTCGAGCGCCGGCAGAAACAATGCCAAGCCGCTGTCGGAGTGGCGTAAAGCGGGAGTACGAAATCAGTTCGGCACCTTACTGCCTGACATCGCTAACATTGAAGGCGCCATCATCGTACCCGCCGGCCATCGCGGCCCTGCATTTGTCGTCTACAAAAACTTCAACGTCATTATGGGCTGGAATCGCTCGGAGTTTTACGCGATCTCGGTCGGCCACCTCGCCGACCGCATTGCCGGTGCCGCTGCACTGCAGCGTCAGCCACCGGCCGACGCCCCGCGCCTGCGCCGCAGTGATATCAAAGCCATCCAGACGAAGCTCAATGCACTCGGTTTCGATGCCGGCAAACCGGATGGTATCGCCGGCTCCGGCACGCGTAACGCCATCAGTCAGTATCAGGTCAAAAACGGCATGATCGGCGATGGCTTTCTCAGCCGCGAAGTTGTCGCCGCTCTGCTGCCGGGCCAGGAATAATTCACCACATGCAAGAAGACAAGCGCCCGCTGGCGGGCATCCGCGTACTGGAAATGGGCCAGTTGCTGGCGGGGCCGTTCACGGCGACGATGCTCGCCTACTTCGGTGCCGAGGTAATCAAGATTGAACCGCCTGCCGGCGACCCGATTCGCGGCTGGCGCGAAATGAAGGGCGATACCTCGCTGTGGTGGTATTCCCTCGGTCGCAACAAAAAATCGATAACCGTCGATCTGACCACAACACAGGGGCAGGATATTGCCCTGCAGCTGGCAGCAAAATCCGACGTCCTGATTGAGAACTTCCGGCCCGGCGTTATGGAGAACTGGCGCCTCGGCCCCGAAGATGTCAAAAGCCTGAACCCGGGACTGGTCTACAGCCGCATTTCCGGATTCGGACAAACCGGCCCCTACGCCGGCAAACCCGGTTATGCATCGGTTTGCGAGGGAATCAGCGGCTTCCGCTACCTTAATGGTTTCCCCGGCGAGGCCCCGGTGCGACCCAACCTCAGCATTGGCGACAGCATTGCCTCTCTGCACGCGGTCATCGGTATTCTGCTGGCACTGCAGGCGCGCAGCAATACTACCGGCGGCGTCGGCCAGGTTGTCGATGTCGCGCTGTACGAATCCATGTTCAACCTGCTCGAGGGTGTGGTCCCCGAATACTCCGGCAACGGCGTCATCCGTGAACCCTCCGGCACCACAGTTACCGGTATTGTGCCGACCAACACCTACCGCTGTAACGACGGTAAATTTGTGGTGATTGGTGGCAATGGCGATTCAATCTTCAAACGGCTGATGCGCGCCATTGGCCGTGACGAGTACGCCGATGACCCGGCACTGGAGCATAACGCCGGCCGCATTGTGAAGCAGGAAGAAATCGATGGTGTCATTGCGGTGTGGTGCGCGGCCAATACCGCCGCCGATGTTATTGCAGCACTGGAGGCAAGCCGCGTACCGGTCGGGCCGATTTACAACGTCAAGGACATGATGGAAGACCCGCATTTTCAGGCACGGGGCATGTTTGAAAAAGTCGAGGCGGGTGGCGAACAGCTCGATATTCCGGCGCTGCTGCCGCGCCTGGCCGACACGCCCGGCGCCACCGAATGGGCCGGTCCGGAGCTCGGTGAGCACACCGACGAAGTGCTCGGCTCGCTACTCGCCATCGACGCCGAGGGCATCTCTGCGCTCAAATCGCGCGGCGTCATCTAGCGCAGCAGCGAAAGTTAGTCCGGATACAGCGGCCGGGTTTTCGCCAGCACGACAAACTCGGTTTCCGTCAGCGGCCTGGAAAAAACGTAACCCTGCATCTGATCACAACCGGCCAGATGCAGGTAATCCTGAGTGGCCTGTGTTTCAACGCCTTCTGCAGCACAGGGAATCTGTAGCTCTTTGGCCATGGCGATAGTCGCCGCCACCTGCGCTGCACTCTCCTCCGACACCAAAACATCCGCAACAAGGCGGCGATTAATTTTCATTTCAGAAAACGGCACGTAGAGTAATTGATCACGCGCGTCGGCAGCGCTTTTAAAATCGCTGATCGACAACCCCGCGCCGTTCAGCCGCAAGCGCCGCAATGCCAGAATTTCCGGCGAATGCTCCCCCAGTTTCGAGGTATCGCTGAGCTCGAAAATGACATTACTCGGCGACAAACCCGCCTCACTAATGACCTGCAATAATTCATCCGCGTAGTCGGCAACCGCCAGCGACGATACCGGCAAATTTACCGACACCGTTGCGCCGACTTCGCGCCGCTGCCAACGCGCACAGGCAGCGGCTGCCTGGCCGAGCATAATCAGTGTCAGCTCACCGATATTGCTGCTGGCCTCCAGCGCATCGACGAACTGATCAGGCCCGATAAGCCCGAGTTCAGGATGATGCCAACGTGCCAGCGCCTCCGCACCGACAACCCTCCCGGACACCAAAGACACTTTCGGCTGATATAGCGCTTCGAATTGATAGCGTCGTAAGCCACTGAGAATGTCCGCATCAGCGATTTTCGGCGACGCGACCGGTTCAGGTAGCTGATCGCCCTGTGCCCTGAGTATCAGCCGCTCAAGAACTTCATAGGTCAGCGGTTTGTTCAATGTATCGACCACTGTAATGCCGTAGAACTCACAGAGACGCTCAGCGGAACCCAGTATGCCCGCGCCCTGCCTGCTGATCACGGCCATATTGATATTGAGCCGGCCCTCGCCGACTTTACAAATAAAGTCCATCGAATCCATGTTCGGGCTGTCGAGGTCGCAGATAATCAAATCGATCTTCGCCACCTCCCGCGCCATCACGTCGATCGCTTCCTGACCGCTGCCTGCCAACCAAATATCAGACAGGCCCATACCGCGCAGTGACTCTACAGTCTCCCGGCGCTGCATCTCGTTTGCATCCATCAGCAATACGGATAATCCCGGCTGCTGTTCCGCGCCGGTATTAAGCGGCTGCCGCCGCCATCTGCGCGATGCTTCACCATAGCCCCGCATCAGCATTCCCCATAGGTTCGTCGCAGTCATATCGACCCGCAGGATTAATGTGTGCCCGCGCTGCCACTCGCGGTCATCGCGTCGATTGCGTTAACCGCATCCAGAAAGCCGCTCCCTTTGAGGAAGTAATCTTCGGCACCGGCTGCCATACACAATTTGCGTAGCTGTAGATCAGGTGAGGACGTCAGGACAATGGTCCGGCATGGTATCTTTTGATGCTTAATTTCCTGCAAAATATCAAGACCGGTACCGCCGGGCATAAACATATCCAGCAACAGAATATCGGGCTTATACTTTTCGATGTATTTAAGGGTACTGTCATAGTCGAACGCCTGATAGGTGCGGCAAACCCCTTTCAAAGGGCTGATTTGGCGCACCAGGCGGTCGCGGATAATTTGGGTATCGTCTGCTATCAGGACTTTCATTGGCTGTACCGTCGATTGCAGCGATGCTGGCCTGATCTTAGAGTCGACTCGACCGGAGCAGCATCGCCTTGGCTATAAAACGCTTGTCACTCGATTTGTGACAAACGCAGAAAATAAAAAACGCATCGGCGCCAACTAAGGGATAACCCGTAGCCGCGGACGACCCGTCGCTCGCAGCATCATTGAACGCAATGCCGATTCCGTGAGCGGCTTTGGATAGGCGCCGATAAAGTTGAGTCCCAAGCGGCCGCATAGCTGGTCTGCACCGGGCCGCAGCTTTTGTCCGCCAGCGCTGATATTCGCAACCGGCAGGCTGACCCAGGACTCACTGATATAGCAGATCAGATCGATCGCTCCGCCGTCCGGCAAATCCAGGTCACAAACAATTAAATCGGCGCTGCCCGGATCTTCATCCAGCATACGCACCGCCTCAGAGACGGCACACAGCTGCCAGATATCTGCGATACCTGCCCCCGTGATGAGCTGCCAAAGCTCCCGGCGCGGATAGTGCTCGGAGCTTACGAGCATGATGGTTTTATCGGCTATATCGTCTTCGCGGCCGGCATGACGGACCTGGTTTTTACGCGTGCTTTTATAAAATCGTTCCATGATGCAACTCCAAACCTGATGGTAGATTCCGTCTGTTGCAGTGGTGCCGATAACTGCGGATGCCGGGCAAAATTCTGAGCGTCGACAAGGTCAGATAGTGGAGTCAGCATAGAATTGGAGGCCGCTAGGCGGTATCACGCGGAGGCTGAAACGGGCGTCACAGCGACAGGCTAAAGCCTGTCACAGCAGCGGTGACAGGTGTAGCGGAGTTAATCGGTCAGATTATTTTGGATCGCATAGCGGGTAATCTCGGACTCGGAACGAAGATCGAGTTTTTCGTAGATACGCCGGCGATAGGTCGCGATGGTGTTCACGCTCAGGGAGAGGTTGGCAGCAATCGTTTTGGTGCTGTTACCTTTGGCAATCTGGCAGACTACCTGAAACTCACGGTCAGACAGTTGCTGGTGCGGCGACTGGGCACTGGGCGCGACCAACTCGTCAGCCAACAGGTCTGCCAGCTCTGAACTGAGATACTTTTTCCCCGCCGCTACCCGCCGCACAGCGATCACAATCTCGCCGGCCGCAGATTCTTTAGAGACAAATCCGGCGGCGCCGGCCTTGAGTGCGCGCACGGCCAAATCCCGCTCCGGCATCATACTCAGAATTAATATCGGCAATGCCGGCTTACTCGCATGAATTTGCGCGAGTGCATCCAGACCGCTGCGGCCCGGCATATTAAAATCAAATATCGCGACATCCGGATTGTGTTCCCGCACCAAATCAATCGCATCCGAAGCGCTGGTGCCAGTGGCAACCAGCTCAATATCCTGCTCGCGGCTAAACAGCTTGCGCAAACCCTCGCGGATTAGCTCATGATCATCCACCACGATCAAACGAATCATTGGGCAACCTCATCTGAAATTTTTAATACCAGCGTAATTGTTGTGCCTTTACCCGGCGTGGCGTCCAGCTCAAATGTCGCGCCAATAGCTGCAGCCCGCTCCCGCATGCCAAGCAGACCCAATGACAGGTGCTTACTATCTGTAACTTCAAAGCCTTTACCATCATCTGCGATCGTCAGGAAAAACTTATCACCTTCAGCATACAACGCAACCACGGCGTGGCTCGCGTCAGCATGCCGCGCGATATTGGTCATCGCCTCCTGAACAATCCGGAACAACTCGGTGGTTTGCGTATCCGTTATCGGCGGCGTGTTTTTTGCCGCACTAAACTTGCAGCTGATACCCGAGCGCTCCTGAAACTCCTGCATCTGCCACTCAATGGCAGCGACCAATCCCAGCGCATCGAGGATTTCCGGTCGCAGTTCCTGGGCAATACGCCGCACCGCATTCAGCGTCGAATCCACCAACTCGAGCATGCCATTAATATCGCTGGTTAAACTGTCACCGTCCGCCCCCATCGCCGTAACATCACGCTGCAACAGGCTCAGATCCATTTTCAGCGCTGTCAGCATCTGGCCCAGATGGTCATGAATCTCCCGCGAGATGCGACTGCGCTCGTCTTCGCGAATTTGATGCAAACGCGCGGTAAGCGCCTTCAGCGAATTCTCGGTTTTGAAGGTGTCGGTCATGTCGCGACCGACCGCTAGCATTTTTTCCGCTTCGCGCCACAACGCAATCGTCCACCGGACAACCCGGGTTCCGCCGGACTTCAGGTGCATAGTGATATCAAGATAGGCAGCACTCTTGATGTCGCCGTCAATCAGGCTCTGGTAAACATCCTTAAAAGCAGCTTGCTCCTCATCGACGATCAAATCGATATAGCGCGTATTGAGTAGCATTTCCGGCTCATAATCGAGCACCTTGTTCGCGGCTTTATTAACCCGCGTAATCGTGCCGTCAAACCCGACAATCGCGAACATATCCGCAGATTGCTCAAAAAACTGATCACGTTCATATTCCGCTGTCTTACGCTCACTGATGTTTTGTACGATCAATAAAGAGCGGGAAAATTTACCTTCGGCATCACGAATCGCCACAATGCTGCTGTTGACCCAAACATCGCTGCCGTCAGCGCGGCGCAGCCGGTTGTCGTGCACGACACTTGTTGTCGCGTCATTCAAGAATTCTTCGCGCATGACATCGAGATCGGGAATATCCTCGGCATAAATCAGGTCGAGCATCGACTGGCCAATATAGCCGTGCCGCTCTACTCCGATTATTGAGTCAAAGGCCGCATTGCAATCTTCCAGTGTTGAATCAGGCGATATCATTGCCAGTCCAACTGCCGCGCCATCAAACATCGTCCGAAACTTCGATTCACTTTCCCGCAAGGCATTAAACGCCTGCACCAATTCCCGGTTGCGCACCTCAACACGTTTTTCCAACGTGTCGTTGAGTGCGGCAATACTGTTTTCAGCCAGCTTTCTTTTAGTAATATTCTGATGCGATACGACAGCAAAATGCTCTTTGCCGTTTTGCAGCAACGAGATTCGTACAATAAACCAGCGCTGTTGATCGGGGGCGTGGCAGGCATACTCCAGACTGAACTCCTCATCTGTGTTGAGCAGCAGAATCCGCTTAAGCGCGAGCGCCACCTCAGCAGCCTCCTGCGCACCCTGTGTGGCCGCACGTTCGCAGACTTCAAGATAATTAGCGCCCACGTCTAATCCGGCAAGCGTAGTATCACCAAGATTCTCGTCGGCAAAGTCACGCCACGCCCTGTTCGCATCAACGATTACGCCCTTGCTGTTGACGATCGCGATGTGATCCCGCAGCGCGTCCTGTATACCGCGTAGAAACTGCTTTGAACTGCGCTCTGCGGCTTCCAGCCGGGTGCGTTCGTCATACTGACTGTGCAACTCTTCACGTGTGCGCTGCTCGTCCGCCAACGACCGGCGCAATTCCAGCTGCAGAACCAGTTGTCTCGCCAGGGCGGACAGGCACTGTTTTTGCGCTGTGGTGAGCTCGCGGGGTTTACGGTCTATTACGCAGAGCGTGCCCAGATTAAAACCGTCATCGGTGGTTAGCGGCATGCCCGAATAAAAGCGGATATTCGGATCGCCCGTTACCAGCGGATTGTCTTTGAAGCGGAAGTCTTCCGCGGCATCGGTCACTTCAAACAGCAGATCACCGCGAATAGCATGATCGCAAAATGCGATGTCCCGGGGCGTTTCAGCCGCGTCCAGCCCGACTTTGCTTTTAAACCACTGGCGGGACTCATCCACGATCGATATCAGCGCGATAGGGGTACCACACACTTCTGAAGCAATCCGGGTGATGTCATCAAAAACCGCTTCGGGCGGGGTATCCAACAGATTATAGCGATGCAGCGCCAACAGGCGCTGCTCTTCCTTTTGTGCGCTGTCCTGCTTATCGGTCAAGCTGGCCCCGATCGCTATTCGTCGCTAACAGAATTAGATTCAAAAAAGACACCTGCTCTTTATGCTCGCGACCGGCACGGTCGCTGCGTTTATGCGGCCGATTCTCGCGTCAATAAGGCTATGGCGCAAGGCGCGCGACGCGCTTTTCATTGCGCAACCGCGCTAGAATCGGCCTGCGCTAATCAGTTTCAGGAATCGTCAATGAATATACGCCGTTCAGTAGCCGGCTTGCTTGTTGTGTTTTCGACCGCCGGCATCAGCGGCTGTGACTGGGTTCAGATGCATGCACTGAAAACTTATATGGCTTTCAACCAGAACCTGACGACCGCCGATGGCGCCAAATATTACGAATCAGCACTGACAACTTTTACCGCAAGGGCGGTCGCCGAGGGCTTTGAATTTCCCTGGGACATTCACTTTATCGGCGCTACCGAATTGTTGCTGACAGAAAAGCCCGGACGATTATGGCGTATTGATATCGCAAGCGGCGCGAAGCAGCCGATATCGGGCCTGCCGGATTCAGTGATGCACGGTCAGGGCGGCCTGCTCGGCGTTGTTGCTCACCCTGATTTTCAGGACAACCGGCGTATTTACCTGAGCTACAGTATCGAGACCGCAAAAGGACACTGGACGACACAACTGGCCAGCGCGCGACTCGGCGCAGACACACTGACAGACTTGCGCATTCTGTTCACCGCCACACCGGCGACTGCGAGTGGCAATCACTTTGGCGGCGCCCTGATATTTGACCAGCAGGGCTACCTCTACCTGAGCGTCGGCGATCGCGGCGACCGCCATCAGGCACAGCGTCTGGAGTCCGCTCTGGGAAAGATTTTTCGCTTTCAGGAGGACGGGGAGGCGCCCGCCGACAATCCGTTTGTTCACACTAGCGGCGCCCTGCCCGGCATCTGGAGCTACGGCCACCGCAACCCGCAGGGCCTGAGCATAGATCCCGCCAGCGGTGCGCTCTGGGAGTCCGAGCACGGTCCACAGGGCGGCGATGAGATCAATCTTATCCGCCGCGGCGCCAACTATGGCTGGCCGGTAATTACTTACGGTGAAGAATACGGCGGCGGCAAAATCGGCCGCTTTGAGCACCCGGAGATGGAGCAGCCCGTTCACTACTACATTCCGAGCATCGCCACTGCCGGGCTGCTGTATTACAACAGCCCGCTGTTCCCGCAATGGCGGGACAGCATCTTTGTCGCCGGGCTGCGCGCTACCAGTGTCAGCCGGGTATCGGTGGCCGGTGGTGCCGCGCAGGGTGACGAGCGGCTGTTCGAGGACCTGACGATGCGGATCCGAAGCCTCGAAGCCGGCCCGGACGGCAGTATTTATGTCCTGACCGAAAACGGCATCTTATTTCAGCTGCTACCCGCCGCCACGCGCTAATCGTATACACTACCCCGCGGTATCCGGAGGCCCGCCAGCAATGAGCAAAGATTTACTCGCCGATTACGCGGCACAGCATCAGGACAAGACCAATCTGCTGATCCACATAATTACTGTGCCCCTGTTCGTACTGCTGATCGTGGGCGCCGCCTTCGCGCTGCTGCGACTGCAGATATTCAGCGCCCTGATTAACACCGGCCTCGCCTACGCCTGTTTCGGCCTACAGGGCTATGGCCACAATAATGAGCGCAACCGGCCGCCGGGCTTCGCCGACCCCGCAGACTTTATCGCCCGCAGCCTGCGCGAACAATTTATTACTTTCCCCACATTCGTATTCACGGGCGGTTTTTATCAAAACTGGATCAAGGCCGGATAGCCCGACCCGTTACCCGCCGCAATAAGGAGCCGAACATGAGCAAAGCCAGCGTCAAGAAGCAAGTCAGTGCCGAGGAATGGCAAGCCCGGGTCGATCTCGCCGCCGCCTACCGGTTGGTAGCAATGTACGGCTGGGATGATCTGATATTTACCCATATTTCAGCGCGGGTACCCGGCACGGATAACGAATTCCTGATTAATCCCTACGGCCATATGTTTGAAGAGATCACCGCGTCATCACTGGTTAAAGTCGATCAGGACTGCAGCAAGGTGATGGACTCGCCCTATCCGGTCAACCCGGCCGGTTTCACTATCCACAGCTGCATCCATGCCGCTCGTGACGACGCGCATTGCGTGATGCATGTGCACTCGGTCAATGGCGTCGCGGTCTCCTGTCAGGAACAGGGCTTACTGCCTATTTCGCAGCAGGCCCTGGTTGTCGGAGCCGGCCTCAGCTACCACGACTATGAAGGCATCGCGCTGAACGAAGATGAAAAACCGCGTCTGGTTGAAGATCTTGGCAAAAATCCGTTTCTCATGCTGCGCAACCACGGACTGCTGACCGCTGCGCCGACACCGGCGGATGCCTTCCTGCTTATGTATACCTTCGAAGCTGCCTGCATGATTCAGGTGCGCGCGCTGGCCGGCGGCAAACCGCTAACCCCCATCGCCAAGCCGATACGCGACGAAATCGCCGGCCAGGTTGAATTGGTGACACTCGGTCTTGGCGGCGAGCTGGCCTGGCCCGGCCTGCTGAGAAAACTTGATCGCCACAACCCGGGGTACGATAGCTAAGATGCGCTACCTACTCGCAATTTTATTACCGCCTGTTGCGGTGCTGTTTTGCGGCAAGCCGCTGATGGCATTTTTGAATATTTTTCTGACCCTGCTGGGCTGGCTTCCCGGCATGGTCCACGCCCTGTTTGTGGTACACAGCCACCTTGAAGACAAGCGTGCCGAAGCGATCATCGAAGCCGTAAAGGAAAACAAATCATGAGTTCAACCATTCGTCTGCCGTTATTGCTGGTCACCGCGGCGTTGCTTACCGGATGTTCTTCGGCCTACTACGGCGCGATGGAGAAAGTCGGCATTCATAAACGTGACATTATGGTTGACCGCATCGAAGATGCGCGCGGCGCGCAGCAGGAGGGCCAGGAGCAGTTTAAGAATGCGCTGGAACAGTTTCGCTCGGTTGTTGCTTTTCAGGGCGGCGACCTTGAAGACCAGTACAACAAACTCAACACGACCTACGAAGATAGCGCCGCGGCCGCCGCGGAAATCTCCGAGCGAATCGATGCTGTCGAGTCGGTTGCCGAGGCACTGTTTGATGAGTGGAGCGACGAGCTCAAAGAATATACCAGCGCCAATCTGCGCCGGGACAGTGCCAACAAACTCAAAAGTACGCAACGCAACTACGAACGCCTGATGAGCAGCATGCGCCGCTCGGAAAAATCGCTGCAACCGGTACTGAATGTTCTAAAAGACAACGTGCTCTACCTGAAACACAATCTGAATGCCGCGGCGATCAATACGCTCAAGGGTGAGCTACGCACGGTAGACGCGAATGTGAAACAGCTGCTGGCCAATATGGAGGCGTCCATTGCCGAATCCAACCGCTTTATCGATCAACTCAATAAGAACCGTTAATTATGTCTTTTATTAAGGTTGAAACACCGCGGCCCGGTATCGCGCTGGTGACTTTAAACCGGCCGGAGCGCATGAACGCGATGGCGTTCGATGTCATGGTGCCGCTGAAAGAAGCACTGGATAAAATCAACGACGACAACAGTATTCGCGTTGTTGTGCTCACCGGTACCGGTGACGGCTTCTGCTCCGGCGCAGATCTGGAGGATTCCGGCTGGTTGCCGCAGTTTGACGGCCTCACGGTTCCGGGCATCGCCCGCCGCGCCATGCGGGTACTCGACGAGGTCATTCTCACCATCCGCCAATTGCACCAGCCGGTGATCGGCGCGATCAACGGTGCCGCGATCGGCGGCGGCTTTTGTCTCGCTATGGCGACCGATATCCGGGTCGTGTCTGAACAAGCCTACTTTCGCGCCGCCGGTATTAATAACGGGCTGACCGCCTGCGAACTGGGCCTGTCCTATGTGCTGCCCCGCGCCATCGGTTCAACCCGCGCATTTGAGATTATGCTGTCCGGCCGCGATGTGTCGGCGGAAGAAGCCGAACGCATCGGCATGGTGTCAAAGGTGGCCGGTGCCGATACCCTGCTGCAGGAATGCTACGCTCTTGCAGAAGGCATCATCGGCTTTAGTCAGCTCGGCACCGAACTCACCAAACAAATGCTGCACAACAGCCTGGATGCGGTCAGCTTTCAGGCACATATGAATGCCGAGGCAAATGCACAGTTACTGGTGCGGATGACCACCAAAAATTTTGAAGAAGCGATCCGCGCACGCAAACAAAACCGCAAGCCGGTATTTGAAGACTAGTAACAATTACAGCTATGAATACAACAGACCTCAACGGCGAAGACATCCTGCGCGAACATCCGCAGCTGATCCTCTATGACGGCGTGTGCAATATCTGCAATGGTGGCGTGCGCTTTATTCTCCGGCATGAAGCAAGCCCCTACTGGCACTTCGCAGCGCTACAATCGGCCACTGGTCAGGCTGTATCGCGGCACCTGAATATGCCACTGGATAATTTCGACACCATGGTTGTAATCGACCATGGTGAAGTGCTGACCCGCTCGGATGCAGCTGTTCGGGTCAACAGCAAACTAAAGCCACCGTATAAATGGCTGGCCGGATCAATCGGCCTGCTACCAAAAAAAATTCGCGACGCCGGTTACAGAACTCTCGCGGCCAACCGCTTTAAGTGGTTCGGCGAGCGCGATAGCTGTCCGGTTCCCGGCGCCAGTGTCCGCGCCAGATTTCTATAAAGGCGTACCCGATGGATCAACTCGCTGCCAGAAAATGGAACGAAAATTACCGCAAAAGCCCGGGGGGCGTCGTTAGCGCCGCGCAGGTATTGCGCCTCAATCACCACCTTCTGAGTGGCGGCAAGGCACTCGACGCTGCCTGCGGGCTTGGCGGCAATGCCATCGAGCTTGCACGGGCTGGCTATGACGTTCACGCATGGGACATTTCAGAGGAGGCCCTGCAACGCCTGCACAGCGAAGCGCTTGCACAGGGACTCAGTATTACCACTCAGCAATGCGATCTCATCGCGTCGCCACCGGAGCGCGGTAGTTTCGACCTTATTATCGTCAGCCGTTTTCTCGACCGGGCCTTACTACCCGCGCTGGTCGCCGCCCTACGCCCTGACGGGCTACTGTTTTATCAGACGTTTATTGCGGACAAATTGTCCCCCACAGGCCCCTCCAACCCCGACTATCTGCTCAGACCCAATGAACTGCTGCACCTGCTCGGCGATCTGGAGATACGCTTCTATCGCGAAGATGCCCGCTGCGGCGATTTGCAGGCAGGCGCCCGTAACGAAGCGATGTTTGTCGGGCAAAAAATTTAGGGGCTCTTAGGCGGTACAGAGTCCTCACTCGCTAAAGGAACTAACTGATGAAAAATAATATTTTGCTCAATTTAGGGCTTATTGGCGCGCTGTTATTTATCGGCTCAGTAGCGAATAGTGATGGTGCCCAACCCGCGGTCGCTCAGAACGAGGTCAAATTTGAAGCAGTCGGTGGCAGCTTCGACGGATCATCGTTAAAAGGACTGGAAACCTCCTTCGTTTTTCCAATCAGCCATCGCGTCGGCATGCAATTCGATGCATCGGGCAACTCCGTTGATAGCGCGCCCGATGATCTTGAGTCGCTCGGCGGCGGTATGCATATTTTTTGGAGGGACCCTTCGCGAATGCTGCTCGATTTACATTTGAGCACACTGAGTTCTGAGGATTTCGACGTGAACCAGGCAAGGTTTTTGGCTGAGTTTTATTGGGCGGCAACCAGCCTATCGGTCAGCACAGGGCTGCGCTTCGGTGACATTGCCGATGCAATACTTGGCGAGCTTTTACTCACACAATATTTTGGCGATAACTTGTCGCTGCAAATAGGCCTCCAGTCGATCGACAGCCATATGACTTACGCTGGCGGCTTTAACTACCGAACCTCTGCAAAGGGCCTGCACCTGTTTGGCATATCTCTGTCCAACGAGGAGAATTTTGACGCGACCTTACTGGGGCTGCGCTATTACTTCGGAGAACACGTTGCAAATAGTCAGCGCGACCGCGAGCTGATACTTCAGTCGAGCTTGTTTCAACAACATTTCAATGTGCAGGCATTACAGCATAGCCAATCGATGTCCAATACCGGTTCAACACTTAATCCATCTGGAGGAATATCATGCCCACCGGGGGAAATACCAGTAGGCATGTCCTGTGTTCCGGTAAGCGGCGGTGATTGCTTTATTAATTAAGCATCCCGTGTTGTTTTTTTAGCATTGCAACTAGGCGCGAATGATCCATATGAACCTGCTCGATTTCTGGCAGGCAGCGGTCGATAACGCGCAGAACATAGGTGCGGCGTTTCTGACCGTGGTCAGCTTTCCGCTAACACCGGGAAACCGGCTGCACGTGTTTTATGTCGGGACCTGCCTGCTGCTCGCGGCCGGCCTCTACCTAAAAATGAAGCGTAGCGGCCAAATCAGCGTGTCACTGTCTGAGTATTTGTTTCCCAAAAAGATTTGGCGGTCGCAGTCTGCCTGGCTTGATGTGCGCTATTTCTTCTTCGATCAGACCTTATCAATTCTCACCTATGGCAGTATTTTTACTGGCATGGCGGGGCTGACATTCGCAATGAGCAACGACTGGTTTCAACCGCGTTTCGGAAATGTCGCCGTGGACACCGGATTGCATCCCAGTCTATTAGGGTTTTTGTTTGCACTTATTACCGTCGCTGTCACCGATTTTGTGCTGTTTTTCGTTCACTATATGCAACATAAAGTGCCGCTACTTTGGGAATTTCACAAAGTGCACCATTCAGCGCCTGTGCTGCACCCGTTGACGGCGTTCCGCACGCACCCTGTCGACAAAATAATTCCTGCCGCTCTCCGCGGATTCAGTGTCGGCATCCTAACGACCGGGACGCTTGCTTTACTCGGCCATGTTCCGAGTGCGCCAACTCTGTTTGGTATCAGCGCGATTGCGCTGGCGCACGATCTGCTTGGCCGTAATCTGCGCCATTCACATATATGGCTGCGCTGGCCGGGCAAGCTCAACTACCTATTCAGTGCGCCCGCCCATCACCAGCTGCACCATAGCTCACACCCCGACCATCTTGACAAAAATTTTGCTGTGATGTTTCCACTTTGGGACCTGTTGTTTGGTACCTATGTGCACCCAATTTCAAATAAAGATGTGCAATTTGGTCTCGGAGATCAGTATAAGAATGAGTTCAAGTCCTGTCTGGATCTGTATTTAGTGCCATTCATAAATTTGTTGCCATCGCGATTAAACCCCTCTCGGCGTAGTGGCAAACCACAGAATTAAATTTATAAATTGCAGACAAAAAGAAAGCCCCGCACCCGACCCACTGAACGTGGGCAAGGTGCGGGGCCGCAGCCGCGATGAACGCTTAGCCGAACTGGTTCATCGTGTTGTCTTTACCGGAAGCTTTCAGTGCAGCTTCGCCGGCAAAGTATTCTTTGTGATCGTCACCCAGATCTGAACCCGCCATGTTCTGGTGTTTAACACAGGCGATACCCTGACGGATTTCCTGACGCTGAACGCCACGTACATAGGCGAGCATGCCTTCTTCACCGAAGTAGCCTTTGGCAAGATTGTCGGTAGACAATGCCGCAGTGTGATAAGTCGGCAGCGTGATCAGGTGGTGGAAAATACCCGCTTCGCGCGCGGCATCGGCCTGGAAGCTCTGAATGCGACGATCCGCTTCAACTGACAGCTCGCTTTCATCGTACTCAACGCTCATCAGCTTATTGCGGTCGTAGGCAGAAACGTCCCTGCCCTCTTCGGTCCAGGCATCGAAAACCTGCTGACGGAAGTTCAGTGTCCAGTTGAATGACGGGCTGTTGTTGTAAACCAGCTTCGCGTTCGGGATCACTTCACGGATGCGGTTGACCATGCCACCGATCTGACCGACGTGGGGCTTCTCGGTTTCGATCCACAGCAGGTCGGCACCGTTTTGCAATGAGGTGATGCTGTCGAGTACGCAGCGGTCTTCGCCGGTGCCCTTGCGGAACTGGTACAGGTTAGAAGGCAGGCGCTTGGGACGCAGCAGTTTGCCGTTGCGGTTCAATACAACGTCACCGTTACCGAGGTCAGACTCATGCACTTCGTCGCAATCGAGGAACGAGTTGTACTGGTCACCCAGATCGCCCGGCTCTTTGGTTACCGCGATTTGCTTGGTCAGGCCGGCACCCAGTGAATCGGTCCGCGCAACGATAACGCCGTTGTCGATACCGAGTTCGAGGAAGGCGTAACGTACAGCGCGGATTTTCTGCAAGAAATCTTCGTGGGGCACGGTGACTTTGCCGTCCTGGTGGCCGCACTGTTTCTCGTCAGATACCTGATTTTCGATCTGAATGCAGCAGGCACCGGCTTCGATCATTTTCTTGGCCAGCAGGTAGGTCGCCTCGGCATTACCGAAACCGGCGTCGATATCGGCGATGATGGGTACGACGTGGGTCTCGTAGTTGTCGATCTGATTCTGCAGATCCTTCACTTTGACGTCGTCACCGGCTTCACGGGCGTCGTCGAGTGCGCGGAACAAGCCGCCCAGTTCGCGGGCATCCGCCTGGCGCAGGAAGGTGTAAAGCTCTTCGATCAGATCCGCGACCGAGGTCTTTTCATGCATGGACTGATCCGGCAGCGGTCCGAACTCGGAACGCAGCGCCGCTACCATCCAACCCGACAGGTAGAGGTAGCGCTTGTTTGTGGTCTTAAGATGCTTTTTGATCGCGATCATCTTCTGCTGACCGATAAAACCGTGCCAGCAACCCAGCGATTGCGTGTACTGGGAAGAGTCCGCATCGTACTCTTCCATGTCCTTGCGCATGATATCGGCGGTGTACTGGGCGATATCAAGACCGGTTTTGAAGCGGTTCTGGGCGCGCATGCGGGCCGCAGATTCAGGATTGATGGCGTTCCACGCGCTGCCGTTCTTGGCGCAGAGTTCAGCGACTGCTTTGGTATCGGTTGCTATAGACATAGTAGTTCCTGTGTCAGCGGGGTTGGTGGTCAGATTGACGGCGCGTAGTATAGGCAGGCGAGCGTTATTGAGCTAATTTATAGTTGTTATATTAGCTATTTATTTAATGAATGCGTGCTAAGCCCATGAAGCAAGCCGGCGCAGGCGCCGGGGCGGCGCTGATCAAACCGTCAAACCGCCTGAACTTTATCCCCTATTGCCGGCAGATCAGCGAAGTTACCTGCGCGTTTCTCGGATTTAGAGACAACTGCTTCCAGCGCTTCGGATTTGTTCAGCATACTCATATTCCAGACCACCGCGTAATCGAGGGTATCCGCGGTGCTGTGATCACGGGCGTAGGTAATCATTTTCTTGCAGCCATAGACGGTCAGCGGCGATTTCGAGGCAATTTCACGTGCCACTTCCATCACACCGGCCAGCAGCGC
>JBFJYC010000021.1:0-19650 GCA_041622815.1 Spongiibacteraceae bacterium
CATGCAAAAAAAGACAGCACCGGTATCTGCTTTATCGGGGAAAGACGCTTTAAAGATTTTCTGGTGCGGTATCTGCCCGCGCAACCCGGCCCGATTAAATCCATCGACGGCGAGCCTCTCGGTGAGCACAGCGGTCTGATGTATCACACCATCGGTCAGCGCCAGGGGCTGGGCATCGGCGGCATCCGCGGCGCACCGGAGGCTGCCTGGTATGTCGCTGGCAAAGACCTGTCCCGCAACACCCTGATTGTTGTGCAGGGCGGCGATCATCCCGCATTATTTGCCCCTGCGCTGTCGGTCAGCGCCATGCACTGGATTAATCAGGCACCGGCGTTACCGCTGCGCTGCAGCGCAAAAATCCGTTATCGCCAGCAGGATCAACCCTGCCTGCTGACGGCCACCGGTGACGGCTATCTGCTCGAATTCGACACGCAGCAACGGGCGGTGACCCCGGGACAGTCGGCGGTCATCTATCAGGGCGAACATTGCCTCGGCGGCGGCGTGATTACGGCCGCACAGCAAAGCCTTGCCGCCGGCGAAGGACTCGCCTGTGGCTGACTATCGCAGCCAGACCCTCGCCCTCGCCGCGGTCAGTCAATGCCTGTGGCTCGCCGACGCCATTGCCCGTACCGGCGAAGCGCCACCGGAGCTGATCGAAGCCAGCCTGAAAAGCCTGTTTACTTTTGAGGCCGATGCCGCCGCGGAAGTCTTCAGCGATATCGAGGGCCTTGAAACCGGGCTGCGGACACTGCATCAATTGCTCTCCGGCGAGCGCAGCCCGCAACTGCGGCAGTTGCTGCGCTATTTTATGGCGGTGATTCATATCCACCAGCTGCTGCGCCGGCAACCGGAAAAAATCGCGATTATCAGAAGTCGGCTCGCCCATACCCAGAAAGGCATCGGTCTGCACGGCTTTGATGCGAATAATATCGCCCACGCCGCCGCCGGCATTTACAAAGACACGGTCAGCCAGCTCAAATTCAGACTGCGGATCAGCGGCAATCAGCAATATTTGCAGGATATCCGCCTCGCAGCGCAGATTCGCGCGCTGCTACTCGCAGCATTGCGCGCGACCTTCCTGTGGCGGCAATCCGGCGGCAACCGGCTGCAGATGACCTTCGGCCGCAAAAAACTGCTGCAGCAGTGCAATATCATGCTTAACGAGATCGACGCACCGTCTGACAGCGCGGATTAATTCAATACTGTAGAATGCGGCGCCCGCTTATCACGCTCCGGGTATAGCCAAAGGACCCCTCATGGAACACTCGCCCCTGACCGCCGTTTCACCGCTGGACGGCCGCTACGCTGCGAAAACAGAACCGCTGCGCGCCATTTTCTCCGAATACGGCCTCATCAAATACCGCTTGCTGGTCGAAGTGCGCTGGTTGCAGCGCCTCGCGGCAATGGAAGCTGTCGCGGAAGTCCCCGCCTTGTCCGCGGCAACCAATGCTCAGCTCGATGAGATCGTTGCGAACTTCAGTACCGCTGACGCACAAGCAGTGAAGGATATCGAGGCGACCACCAATCACGATGTCAAAGCGGTTGAGTACTTTTTTAAGCAGCGCTGCGCCGGCAACAAAGAACTCGAAGCGATTCTGGAATTTGTCCATTTCGCCTGTACCTCTGAAGATATTAACAATTTGTCCTACGCGTTGATGCTGCGCGACGGCCGCGACAGGCTGTTACAGCCGATGGATCAATTGATCAGCACCCTGCAGCAGCAGGCCCGCGAATGGGCGGCCATTCCGATGCTGTCACGCACCCACGGCCAATCCGCCAGCCCGACCACCGTCGGCAAAGAACTGGCCAATGTCGTTGCCCGACTGCGTCGCGCCCGCGATCAATTCATCGCCGTCGCGCTGCTCGGTAAAATTAACGGTGCGGTCGGCAACTACAACGCGCACCTGTCGGCCTATCCGGATATCGACTGGCAGGCCAATGCGAAAGACTTTGTCGAGTCGATGGGGCTGGAATTCAACCCCTTTACTACGCAAATCGAGCCCCATGACTGCGTGGCGGAACTGTTTGATGCGCTGCGCCGCTTCAACACGATTCTGCTCGATCTGGACCGCGACATCTGGAGCTATATCAGCATCGGTTACTTCTCGCAGAAAACTGTGGCCGGCGAAGTCGGCTCCTCGACGATGCCACACAAGGTCAACCCGATCGATTTTGAGAATTCCGAGGGCAATCTCGGTCTCGGCAATGCGGTGATGACGCATCTCGCCGAAAAATTACCGCTATCGCGCTGGCAGCGGGACCTGACCGACTCAACAGTTTTACGCAACGTCGGTGTCGCCTTCGGCTACAGCATCATCGCCTATGCTGCGACGCAAAAAGGTCTCGGCAAACTTAACGTGAATGAGCAGCGCCTGGCGGAAGACCTGGACAACAGCTGGGAGGTACTGGCCGAGCCGGTGCAAACCGTCATGCGCCGCTACGGCATCGCAGAGCCCTACGAAAAACTGAAAGCACTGACCCGCGGAACCACGATCACCCGCGACAGCCTGCAGACGTTTATCGAAACGCTGGAGATTCCAGCCGAAGCGAAACAGCAGTTGCTGGCGCTGACGCCGGCTACCTATATCGGCAACGCGATCGCGCAGGCAGAAAGTATTTAATCAGTACTGCGCAAGTGCTGAGTTCGCTTTTTACTGTGCGCGCCCTCAGGCTTTGAGCGACTCGCTGAGATAGAGCCAGGTTTCCAGTACCGAGTCCGGGTTCAGCGATACGGTATCGATACCCTGCTCCATCAGCCACTGCGCCAGATCCGGGTGATCCGACGGGCCCTGTCCGCAAATACCGATGTATTTGCCGTGCTTTTTACAGGCGTCGATGGCCATCTTCAGCAACGCTTTCACCGCGTCGTTGCGCTCGTCAAACAGGTGCGCCACCAGGCCCGAATCCCGGTCCAGCCCTAAAGTCAGCTGGGTCAGGTCGTTGGAGCCGATCGAAAAGCCATCGAAGTGCTCAAGGAACTGCTCCGCCAACAGCGCATTGGCCGGCAGCTCGCACATCATGATAATGCGCAGCCCGTTTTCGCCGCGGCTCAGACCATGATCCGCCAGCAACTGAATGACCTGCGCTGCCTCACCCACGGTCCGCACAAACGGCACCATGATCTCGACATTGTCCAGCCCCATCTGCTCGCGCACCCGCTTCAGGGCGACACATTCCATGCGGAAACATTCGCGGAAGCTATCGGCGATATAACGTGACGCGCCACGGAATCCGAGCATCGGATTCTCTTCATCCGGCTCGTACAGACGCCCGCCGATCAGGTGCGCGTATTCGTTGGATTTAAAATCCGACATCCTCACGATGACCTTGTGCGGATGAAATGCTGAGGCAATGGTGGAAATACCTTCGACCAGCTTGTCGACATAAAAATCTGTCGGCGAGCTATAACCGGCAATGCGCCGCGCAACCGTTGTCTTCACATCATCCGGCAGCCGTTCGAAATCCAGCAACGCCTTCGGGTGCACACCGATCATACGATTGATAATAAATTCGAGCCGCGCCAGCCCGACACCGGCATTCGGATAGGCCTGAAAATCAAATGCGCGGTCGGGGTTGCCGACATTCATCATGATTTTGAAAGGCAGGTCCGGCATCGTCGACATCTCGTTGCGGCTGACGTCGAACTGCAGCATGCCCTCGTAGACCATACCGGTATCCCCCTCGGCGCAGGACACGGTGACTTCCTGCCCGGTTTCCAGTACATGGGTAGCGTCACCACAGCCGACCACTGCCGGTATCCCCAGCTCCCGTGCAATGATGGCGGCATGGCAGGTGCGACCGCCGCGGTTGGTGACGATAGCAGCCGCGCGC
Organism: Spongiibacteraceae bacterium; assembly: GCA_041622815.1. Lineage (GTDB taxonomy): Bacteria > Pseudomonadota > Gammaproteobacteria > Pseudomonadales > Spongiibacteraceae > JBFJYC01. Next base: position 3,832 of record JBFJYC010000021.1, read on the forward strand.
TTCATGATCGGCTCCCAGTCCGGGTCGGTCATATCGGTGACCAGTACATCGCCGGGCTCGACCTGATCCATTTGCGACAGGTTTTTGATCACTTTTACCGGGCCGCTGCCGATGCGCTGTCCGATCGAACGCCCTTCGCACAGTATCTCACCGCGCTCATTCAGCAGGTAGCGCTCCATCAGGGCGCTGTTTTCCCGGCTTTTCACCGTTTCCGGCCGCGCCTGCACAATATATAACTTGCCATCGTCACCGTCCCGCGCCCACTCGATATCCATCGGCCGCTGGTAGTGTTTTTCGATGATCAGCGCCTGTCGCGCCAGCGCTTCGACTTCGCTGTCATCGAGGCAAAAACGCAGCCGGTCCGCTTTCGGCACCTCGACAGTCTCAACCGAGCGGCCGGCACTCTGGTCCGGCGTATAAATCATTTTGATGGCCTTACCGCCAAGATTGCGGCGCAAAACCGCCTGCTGACCGGCTTCAAGCGCGCGCTTGTCCACGTAGAACTCATCCGGATTTACCGCCCCCTGCACCACCGTCTCGCCGAGCCCCCAGGACGCCGTGATAAAGACAACACCGTCGTAGCCCGACTCGGTATCCAGACTGAACATGACACCACTGGCGCCGGTTTCAGAGCGCACCATGCGTTGGATGCCGGCTGACAATGCGACACCGGCGTGCTCAAAACCCTTGTGTACACGATAGGAAATTGCGCGGTCGTTAAACAGCGAGGCAAATACCTCTTTTACCGCAATCATAATATTGTCGATGCCACTGATATTGAGAAAGGTTTCCTGCTGGCCCGCAAAGGACGCGTCGGGCAGGTCTTCAGCGGTGGCGGATGAACGCACTGCAACCGTCGCGTCACCGGGCAGGCCCTCGGAAAGTTCGCGGTAAGCTTCACTGATCGCTGTACGCAACTGATCGTGAAAAGGCGTTTCAACAATCCAGGCACGGATCTTTTTGCCGGTCTCGGCGAGTGCATTGACATCTTCAACATCGAGTTGCGCCAGGGTCTCTTCTATCCGCGCCTGCAGGCCGCTTGCTTGCAGAAACTCCCGATAGGCTTCGGCCGTCGTCGCGAAACCGCCGGGAACCTGCACACCGGCACCGCTCAGCTGACTGATCATTTCGCCTAGCGAGGCATTTTTGCCGCCGACCCGGTCGACGTCATTCATACCCAAGCGATCGTACCCAACTACATATTCGCCCACACTTCCTCCGGATCCGATTAAACTGCTGCGGCCAATTGCCAAAAAGCGCGGTATCATACTGGAATTCAGACGCGGAATCGCCTCGGCTTCAATCGGCAAACTATCGTGCGCAGCGCTTTTTTCATCTCAGACAGCACCGGTGTCACCGCGGAAACCCTCGGCGACAGCCTGCTCAATCAATTCAGCAACCTCCGCTTCCGCAAGGTGATACTGCCCTATGTCGATACACCGGCAAAGGCGGAGCAGGCGGTCGAAAAAATACGTACTGCGGCGGCCGCCGACGGTGCGCGCCCGATTATCGTCGACACCATTGTCAATCCCGAGATCCGGGCGATCATTGCGACCGCCGAGGGTTTTGTCGTCGATATCCTGTCGACATTTCTGGCGCCGCTGGAAGCAGAACTGGAAGAGCGCAGCAGCTATACCGTGGGCCGGACCCACAACGCGGAGAGCGAGCAGCACTACAAAAACCGAATCGATGCGATGAATTACGCGCTCGACAATGACGACGGTGCGCGGGTCAACCGCTTTCACGAAGCGCAGCTGATTCTGATCGGCGTATCCCGTAGCGGCAAAACCCCGAGCAGTATCTATCTGGCATTGCACAGCGGCGTCTTTACCGCCAATTACCCGCTGACCAGCGAAGATCTCGATAGCGGCCGTTTACCCAAACCACTGGAGTCGGTGCGTGAGCGCCTGTACGGCCTGACCATCGAGCCGGCACGCCTCAGCGTCATCCGCTCGGAGCGGCGCGCCAATTCCCGCTACGCCAGCCTGACCCGCTGCGAAGATGAGGTGCGTGCCGCAGAGGGCTTGTTTAAGCGCTTCAATATTCCCTACATCGACACTACCCACTGTTCGATCGAAGAAATTGCGGCACGCATTCTGGCCGACACCGGCATACGCGGGCAGCTGCATGCCTGACGGCGGCGGCGACCACACCGCGCTGATCATGCCCGGCGGCGGTGCCCGGGCGGCCTATCAGGTCGGCGTGCTGAAAGGACTCGCTGCACTGCAACAAGACACCGTCCGCAACCCCTACCCGATCCTCTGCGGTACCTCTGCCGGTGCCATCAATGCAGTGGCATTGGCATCGCAGATGCACAATTTTCAAAACGCGGTGGCCTACCTTGAAGAACTCTGGCTCGGGCTGTCCACCGATCAGATCTACCGCTCCGACTGGGCCGGCGTCATGGGCAATGCCTGGCGGCTGGTAATGTCGCTGTTCAACGACGGCATCGCCGTCGGCCGGCCGGTGTCATTGCTGGACAACGCGCCACTACAGTCGCTGCTGGCCGAAAAAATCGATTTCGATCAGATCGGCCGCAACATCCGCGACGGCCACTTGTCGGCGCTGAGCATTACCGCGATGAACTATACCGAGGGCCACTCGGTCAGTTTTTTTCAGGGTGGCCCGAAAGGCGCCGGCTGGCAGCGCTGGCGGCGTCAGGGGGTACCGACGCTGATTCAGCTCCAGCATCTGATGGCTTCGACCGCGATACCGACATTATTCAAACCGCAACGCATCGGGCCGCACTTCTACGGTGACGGCGCCTTGCGACAGCTCGCACCGATCAGCCCCGCCCTGCATCTGGGTGCAACCCGGGCGATCATTATTCCGCCGAACGGACATCGCCAAGAGTATCACCGGCCGATACGGCCGATCCACTCGCCTTCTTTCGGGCAGATTATCGGGCACCTGCTCAACAGCGCCTTCGTCGACAGCATTGAGACTGATATTGAGCGACTGGTGAGAATCAATGAGCTGATCCGGCGGATACCCGAAGAAGCCCGAACCGGTTATCTGGCGCAATTCAAGCCGATTGACGCAATGATCATTTCACCGTCGCAGGACATCGACCTGATCGCGGATGACCATATATCGGAGCTACCCCGCACGGTGCGGACTTTTATGCGCACCACCGGCAGCGGCCGCAACGAAGCCGGGGTCAATATCGGCTCCTATCTGCTATTTACCCGAAATTTTTGCAAGGAATTGATCGAGCTGGGCTATAAAGACGCGCTGGCACAGGGCGAAGAAATCCAGTCGTTTATCGCCGGCACTCACGCAGCCCCTTCAATTACCAGCGCTACCGGCACGCCGACGTTCACGCCCTAACAGCTCCGGCGCTCAACCCGATTGCTGTGCTTGTACCTCAGGGGTAGTAGGCGTTCTCAGTGACCGTATGATCGGTCTGATCACGGACACCTTTAAGGCCGGCAACCTGTTCCAACAGGGTTTTCTCAACGCCTTCCTTGAGCGTGACATCGACCATACCGCAGCCCTGACAGCCGCCGCCGAATTTGAGTACCGCGATGTCATCTTCGGCGACTTCGACCAACGATACTTCACCACCATGGGCTGCCAGCGACGGATTTACCTCGTTGTAGAGTATGTAGTTAATACGGTCTTCAATCGGACTGTCATCGCCGATCTTCGGCATCCGCGAATTCGGTGCCTTAATGGTGAGTTGACCACCCATCCGGTCTTTTGAATAATCGACAATCGCGTCTTCCAGAAAGGGAATACTGCGCGCCTCAAAATAGGCCTTCAGCACGCCGAAGTCATGCATGACGTCACCGTCTTTGGCATCGCCCTCGCGACAATAAGCTATACAGGTTTCCGCCTTGGGCGTGCCCGGCTGGGTGATAAATATCCGCACCCCGAGAACATCGCCTTCCTGCTTGGCCAGCAGCTCAGCCAGGTACTCCTGCGCCGACTCGGTGATATTCAGTCTGGTATCTTCAATAATTGTCACGAAACTTCCTGATTGAGTGCACTACGCAATGTCGTGCACCGGTTGGATTTGGTAGAATGAGGTGATTTTATCACGTTTGCCGGCGTTGCTGGAAAGCCCGTCGCGCCCGTCACACAATTCTGAGGTTTTAACTGATGGCACCCACCCCCGGCCAGATAACTTTGCTGGAGTCTGCACTACGCGAGCGCATTTTGATCATTGACGGCGCCATGGGGAGCATGATTCAGGGCTATGGCCTCGGTGAGGACGATTACCGTGGCAGCCGCTTTGCCGATCATAACAGTGATCTCAAGGGTAACAGCGACCTGCTGACCCTCTCCAGACCCGATGTCATCGAGGAAATTCACCGCGCCTATCTGGATGCCGGTGCGGATATCATCGAAACCAATACCTTCACCGCAAACGCGATCGCCCAGGACGATTACGGCCTAGACGCCGCAGTAGCCTTTGACCTGAATCTGGAAGGCGCAAAACTGGCGCGGCAGGTCGCCGATGAAGTGACCGCACTCAACCCAGACAAGCCGCGATTTGTTGCCGGCGTGATCGGACCGACGCCGCGCACCGCGTCTATTTCCCCGGACGTAAACGACCCGGGGGCGCGCAATGTCGATTTCGAAACCCTGCGTGAAGACTATTACAACGCCACCCGCGGTCTCTGCGAAGGCGGCGCCGACCTGCTGCTCATTGAAACCATCTTTGACGCACTGAACGCGAAAGCGGCTATCTATGCGGTGCTGCAATATTTTGACGACACCGGCACACGCTTACCGATCATGATTTCGGTGACCTTTCCCGATGTCTCCGGCCGCATTCTCTCCGGCCAGACGCCCACTGCGTTCTGGAACACCATCGCCCACGCCAAACCGCTGATCGTCGGTACCAACTGCGGCCGTCGCTTCAAAGAAATACGTCCCTTTGCGGAAGAGCTCGCGCAAGCGACTGAATGCTATTTCTCCGGCCACTTCAACGCCGGCCTGCCCAACGAGTTTGGTGAGTACGATGAGACGCCGGAAGATATGCACGGCGATCTGCGCGATTTTGCCGAGCGCGGCTTTCTGAACCTGGTCGGCGGCTGCTGCGGCACCACGCCCGACCATATCAAAGCAATTGCAGCTGCTGTCGAAGGTATCGCGCCGCGGCAACTGCCGAAGGCAAAGCCGGCCTGCCGTTTAGCCGGTCTGGAGCCCTTCACGATTACCGAAGATTCATTGTTTGTGAACGTTGGCGAACGCTGCAATGTCACCGGTTCCGCCAAGTTCAAACGCCTGGTTCTGGAAGGCGCCTACGATGAAGCCGTCGCCGTCGCCCGCGAGCAAGCCGAAAACGGCGCACAAATCATCGACATCAACATGGATGAGGGCATGCTCGATGCCGAGCAGGCGATCACCCGCTTCCTCAATCTGATCGGCTCGGAACCGGATATCGCGCGTCTTCCGATTATGGTCGACTCCTCTAAATGGCACGTCATCGAGGCCGGGCTGCGCTGCATTGCCGGCAAGCCGGTGGTCAACTCGATTTCCATGAAGGAAGGCGAAGCCGCCTTTATCGAGCAAGCAAATGCCTGCCTACGCTACGGCGCCGCGGTTGTCGTGATGGCGTTTGACGAGGAAGGCCAGGCGGATACCGTCGCGCGCAAGACAGAAATCTGCGCCCGGGCCTACAAAATACTGGTCGAGCAGGTGGGCTTTTCACCCAACGACATTATTTTCGACCCCAATATTTTCGCGGTTGCCACCGGTATTGAAGAGCACAACAACTACGCCGTTGATTTTATTGAAGCGACCAGCTGGATCAAAAAAGAACTCCCCGGTGCACTGATTTCCGGCGGCGTCTCCAACGTTTCCTTTTCCTTCCGCGGCAACAACGCGGTGCGCGAAGCCATCCATTCGGTGTTTCTGTACCACGCGATCAAAGCCGGCATGGACATGGGTATCGTCAACGCCGGTCAGCTGGCGGTATATGACGACCTGCCGGAAAAACTGCGGGAGTACGTAGAAGACGTCATTCTCAATCGCCGCGACGACAGCACCGAAAGACTGCTCAGCATCGCTGATGAATTTGCCGGCAGCGGCGCTGCCAAAAAAGAGGAAGATCTGAGCTGGCGTGAACTGCCGGTGGGCAAACGCATCGAGCACGCCCTCGTCAAAGGCATCACCCAATGGATTGAGGACGATGCCGAGGCCGCCCGCCAGCAATCAACCCGGCCGCTGGATGTGATCGAAGGCCCGCTGATGGACGGTATGAATGTCGTCGGCGACCTGTTCGGCGCCGGCAAAATGTTTTTACCGCAGGTGGTTAAATCCGCCCGCGTCATGAAGCAGGCGGTTGCCTATCTGCAGCCTTATATCGAGGCGGAGAAAAGCGAGGGCGCCCGCGCCAAGGGCAAAATTCTGATGGCTACCGTTAAAGGTGACGTCCACGACATCGGCAAAAACATCGTCGGTGTCGTACTCGCCTGTAATAACTTCGAGGTCATCGATCTCGGCGTGATGGTGTCCTGCGAAAAAATCCTCGATACCGCGGTCGAAGAAAACGTCGATATTATCGGTCTTAGCGGGCTCATTACCCCGTCGCTTGATGAAATGGTGCACGTCGCCGCTGAGATGCAACGGCGCGGCATCAATAAGCCGCTGATGATCGGCGGCGCGACAACATCGAAAGCCCATACCGCGGTCAAGATCGAGCCGAAATACCAAGACGAGGCGACTATCTATGTCGCCGACGCGTCACGCAGTGTCGGCGTGGCAACACAATTGATCAGTGAAGAACTGAAAATACCGTTTGTTCAGAAAACACGCGAAGAATATGCGCGCGTGCGCGAACGCCGGGAAGGTAGCGCCAAGAAAGACCGGCGCACGCCCTATACCAGCGCCGTCGCCAACCGCTTCCAGCCTGACTGGGACGGCTATAGCCCGCCGGTTCCGGCATTTACCGGTGTAAAGCTGTTTGACGACTATCCGCTGGAAGATCTGCTCGAAACCATCGACTGGACCCCCTTCTTCATCACCTGGGGACTGGCGGGCAAGTACCCGCGCATCTTAGAGGATGAGAAAGTCGGCGAAGCAGCCCGCAATCTTTATCAGGATGCGCAGACAATGCTGGCGCGGATTGTCGATGAGAAGCTGTTAAAGGCCAGCGGTGTGATCGGTTTCTGGCCGGCCAACGCCATCGGTGACGATGACATTGCCGTCTACACCGACGATACCCGCCGAGAGACGCTTACGGTACTGCACCACCTGCGACAGCAGCGCCAGAAGCCCGATGACAAACCCCATCTCAGCCTCGCGGATTATATCGCGCCGGTAGCCACCGGACTGAAGGACTTTATCGGCGGCTTCGCCGTCACCGCTGGTATCGGTGCGGACGAACTCGCCGCCAAATATGAAGCTGCCGGCGATGATTACAGCGCGATTATGGTGAAGGCACTCGCCGACCGGCTCGCCGAGGCATTTGCCGAGCGCATGCACTTGCGCGTGCGCAAGCAATTCTGGGGTTATGCTGCCGATGAAGCCTTGCCCAATGAAGAGCTCATCAAAGAACGCTACCGCGGCATCCGTCCGGCGCCCGGCTACCCGGCCTGCCCGGACCACACTGAGAAAACCACGCTTTTTGATTTGCTGGGTGCGACCGATGCCGGTCTGCAATTAACCGAACACTTTGCGATGATGCCCGCCGCCTCAGTCAGCGGTTTTTATTACTCGCATCCGGAAGCAAGATATTTTGCGGTAGGAAAGATTGGTGACGATCAGGTGGCAGAATTTGCCAAGCGTAAAGGCATGGAAATGGCCGTAGCCGAGCGCTGGCTGTCACCGGTGCTGGACTACGACCCCTGATGCGATATCACGACGCAGGCTGCGTCGTTCAGGAAGGCATGCTGCCCAGCCAGAATGCGACGCCGGCGACGACGATAGCAATAATAGCGGTGACGCTGAGTGCGTCTACAGTGGCGTCTTCTTGCTCTTCGCGATTGATCTCGTTCATGGTAAATCTCCTCAAAATTGGCCGGTGCGCATTGTAGCGCGCAGCGTTGCTTGCTGCACCGGTTTAAAATCACCCTTTCCGGCTTAGAACTGGCACAAGCTTTCAGGTACAATTACGCGCCTTTTTCATCAGCCTTATATTGCCCGCACAGCAGCCGGGCCGGAACCCCGATGTATCAATACGACCAGTCAGACCGGCGCATCATTGATGAACGCGTCGCCCAGTTCGGCGAACAGACCGCGCGCTACCTGCGTGGCGAAATGACCGATGAGCAGTTCTTGCCGATCCGGCTGCAAAACGGACTCTATATCCAGCGTCTGGCACCGATGCTGCGTATCGCCGTGCCCTACGGCACGCTCAATACACAGCAATTACGCAAACTCGCAGACATCAGCCGCCGTTTCGACAAAGGCTATGCCCATATCAGCACCCGCCAGAATGTGCAGCTTAACTGGCCAAAGCTCGAGGAAGTGCCCGAGATATTGGCCGAACTCGCCGGTGTTGAGATGCACGCGGTTCAAACCAGCGGCAACTGTATCCGCAACGTCACCGCAGACCAGTTTTCCGGCGTCGCCTCCGATGAAATAGAGGACGCGCGCCCCTGGTGCGAAATTGTGCGTCAGTGGTCAACCTTTCATCCGGAATTTGCGTTCCTGCCCCGTAAATTCAAAATCGCCATCAGCGGCTCGATCGACGACCGCGCGGCCATTGCGGTTCATGATATCGGTCTGCAATTAAAGAAAGCAGCCGATGGCAGCATCAGCTTCAAAGTCATGGTGGGCGGTGGACTCGGACGCACACCGGTGATCGGCAGCGTCATCAACGAAGACCTGCCCGAAGCCCACCTGCTGACTTACCTCGAAGCCATAATGCGGGTCTACAACCTGCACGGCCGGCGCGACAACAAATACAAAGCCCGGATCAAGATTCTGGTGCGTGCTACCGGTATCGATGAGTTTCGCAGGCAGGTGGAAGCCGAGTGGGCCGACATCAAAGACAGCGCATCGACACTACCCGCCGACTACATCGTGCACATGCGGAACTTCTTCCCGACACCGGCTTATGAAACCTTGGCGGATGCACCACTTCCGGAATCCGATAATGCGGCATTCAACCGCTGGCTCAAACACAACGTCCGGGAGCACAAACAGCCCGGCTATCACATTGTCACCGCTTCGCTGAAAGAAACCGGCTATCCGCCGGGTGATATCACCGCTGAACAGCTCGAAGCACTGGCGGCTATCGTCGACGAGTACAGCTTTGGTGAACTGCGCACTACCCACGAGCAAAATCTGGTACTGCCTAACTGCCGCAGCAGTGATCTCTTCGCGATCTGGCAAAAGCTATCTGATATCGACCTCAGCAGTCCGGTGATCGGCACGCTCAACGATATTATCTGCTGCCCCGGCGGCGATTACTGCGCGCTGGCTAATGCCAAATCGATTCCTATCGCCGAAGCCATTCAACGCCGCTTCGATGACCTCGATTATCTCTACGACCTCGGCCCGATCGATCTCAATATCTCGGGCTGCATGAATGCCTGTGGCCATCACCATATCGGTCATATCGGTATTCTGGGCGTCGATAAAAAAGGCCAGGAGTTCTATCAGGTATCCCTCGGCGGCAGCCAGAGCAGCGATGCGAGTCTGGCCCAGATTCTGGGCCCATCCTTTGCTCAGGACGAGATTCCGGATGTTGTCGAGAAACTGATTGCGGTATTTGTCGCCAAGCGTGAGGGCGACGAAACCTTCCTGGAAACCTACCGACGAATCGGCATCGAGCCGTACAAGGCCAGCGTCTATGCCTGAGATTATTAGTGGAAATGCCATCGTTGCCGATGAGTGGCAACTACTCCGTGAGGTCGAAGGCGAATTGCCGGCGGGTAAAGTGATCGTTCCGCTGGGCTACTGGCTGGAACATCAACCGGCCCTGAGTGAGCGCAGCGATACCGGTGTCTGGCTCGGTGCGGACCAGCCCCCGGCGCAACTAGGCAACGCTATCGCAACCCTGCCGCTGATCGCGATTGACTTTCCCAGCCATATGGACGGCCGCGGTTTCTCCTACGCCCGCGAGTTGCGCCAGCGCCACGGCTATAGCGGTGAAATCCGAGCCATCGGCGGGTTTATGCGGGATCAGTTGCTACAGTTAAAACGCTGCGGTTTCGATGCTTACGCGCTTGAGAATACCAATCTCCATGACGCGCTTGCCAGCTTCGATGACTTCAGCGACGCCTATCAGGCCGACGTACTCGAACCGACACCGCTGTTCCGACGCCGCTGACCGGAGCGCTGACGGTGGAAGCGACCAGCATCACCTCATCGTTTTTCCTGATTTTCAGCGGCGCCGCTATTCTCGCGTCCTTTGCACTCTACACCAAGCAGCCGCTGATCATTGCCTACATTGTGCTCGGCGCGGCCATCGGTCCCTACGGTGCCGGCTGGGTTACCGACCTCGACCTGATGGCGGAGATCGCCAATGTCGGCATTATCTTTCTGTTGTTTTTACTGGGGCTGGATATGCAGCCCTCGGCGCTGGTTGCCACGCTGAAAAATTCGACGCTGGTCGCATTGATCAGTTGCGGAATATTTGCCGCTATCGGCACCGCGATCAGCTATAACTTCGGTTTCACCCTGCGTGAAAGTCTGGTGATCGGCGCGGCGATGATGTTTTCCAGCACCATTATCGGCATCAAATTATTGCCCACTACCGTGCTGCACCACCGCCATATCGGCGAGCTGATGATCGGCCTGCTGCTACTGCAGGATTTGCTCGCTATCTTTGTATTGTTGATTTTGCTCAGTGCGAGTGTCGGCGAATTTGATACTACAGTGCTGTTGCAAACGCTTGTTGCACTACCGCTTCTGGTCGTTGGCGCCTTCGCTGCGGTTCGCTGGGTATTGCTGCCGCTGATCACACGGTTTGATCGCTTTCAGGAATATATTTTTCTGCTCGCGATCGGCTGGTGTCTGGGGCTGGCTGAGATTGCGCACATGGCCGGCTTGTCCGGTGAAATCGGCGCCTTCCTCGCCGGCATCAGCCTCGCAACCAGCCCGATTTCACAGTTTATTGCGGTCAACCTGAAACCGCTGCGCGACTTTTTCCTGGTGATGTTTTTCTTCTCGCTCGGCGCCCGCTTCGATCTCGGGCTGCTCAGCGAAGTCCTGCTGCCGGCGTGGATACTCGCGGTGATTATACTGGCGGTCAAGCCTCTGACCTTCCGCTTTCTGCTACGCGGACTGAGCGAAAGCGATAATCTGGCCTGGGATCTGGGCTTTCGCCTCGGCCAGATCAGTGAATTCTCACTGCTGATTGCTTACGTCGCGGTTGGTGCCGGCATTATCGGGCAGAACGCTTCTCACCTGATTCAGGCAACGGCGATTATTACCTTTATCGTGTCGACCTATATCGTCATCTTTAATTATCCGACCCCGATTGCCAGCAGCGACAAGCTGCGTCGCGACTAGCGCGCAGCCCCGCCAAAAGTAAGCGCGTATAAAAAAGCCCGGTAATACCGGGCTTTTTTATTAACCACAGGAATGCTTAGCCGAGTGCTGCATCCAGTTCCGGTACCGCATCAAACAGGTCTGCAACCAGTCCGTAGTCGGCCACCTGAAAGATCGGCGCGTCTTCGTCCTTGTTGATGGCCACAATCACCTTACTGTCTTTCATGCCGGCAAGATGCTGAATCGCACCCGAAATACCGACTGCAATATAAAGATCCGGTGCAACAATTTTACCGGTTTGACCAACCTGCATATCGTTGGGCACAAAGCCGGCATCAACAGCCGCGCGGGAAGCGCCGACCGCCGCACCGAGCTTATCGGCAATCTTGTACAGCATTTCAAAGTTATCGCCGTTCTGCATGCCGCGCCCGCCTGAAATCACGACGCTGGCCGCCGTCAGTTCGGGCCGGTCACTCACGGCCAGTTCTTCACCGACAAAGCTCGACAAGCCGGCATCGTGAACGCTGCTGACTGCCTCAACCTCAGCTGAACCACCTTCGGCGGCAACGCCGTCAAAAGCCGTTGTTCTTACGGTGATTACTTTCTTCGCGTCAGACGACTTCACTGTCGCTATGACGTTACCGGCGTAGATCGGACGCTTGAAAGTGTCGGCGCCTTCTACCGCGGTAATCTCGGAAATCTGCGCGACGTCCAACAGTGCAGCAACCCGTGGCATGGCGTTCTTACCCGTCGCCGAAGCCGGTGCAAGAATATATTCATAGTCTGCGGCAACCTCCACAATCAGCGCGGAAAGATTTTCCGCCAGCTGGTGGCCGTAAGCCGCATTGTCCGCGACCAGTACTTTGCCGACACCGGCAATTGCTGCCGCCGCCTGCGCGGCCGCATCGCAGCCCTCGCCCGCTACCAATACGGTGATTTCACCGCCGATTGCCTGTGCTGCCGCAACAGTCGCCAGCGTGGCGCCCTGAATGCTGTTGTTGTCGTGTTCCGCTATAACCAGAATACTCATCAGATCACCTTCGCTTCATTTTTGAGTTTATCGACCAGTTGTGCAACCGATTCGACTTTAATACCCGCAGCACGTTCCGCCGGCGGCTCAACCTTCAATGTGGTCAGGCGCGGCGCAACGTCAACACCCAGATCTTCCGGTGTCAGTGTTTCCATTGGCTTTTTCTTGGCCTTCATGATGTTCGGTAAGGATGCATAGCGCGGCTCGTTCAGGCGCAGATCGGTGGTAATCACCGCCGGCAGATTCAGCGCAATAGTTTGCAAACCGGCGTCGACTTCGCGGGTGACATTCACTTTGTCGCCGGTAACTTCAACCTTGGATGCAAAGGTGCCCTGCGACATGCCTGCCAAAGCAGCCAGCATCTGGCCGGTCTGGTTGTTGTCGCCGTCGATGGACTGCTTGCCCAGAATGACCAGCGAAGGCTGCTCTTTATCAACGACAGCTTTCAGCAGCTTGGCAACAGCAAGCGGCTGTAATTCAACGTCGGTTTCGACCTGGATGCCGCGGTCGGCGCCCAGCGCCAGCGCGGTTCGGATCTGTTCCTGACAGGCCTTCGGGCCCATAGAGACCGCGATGACCTCTTCGACTGTACCCGCTTCTTTCAGACGGACCGCTTCTTCCACGGCAATTTCACAAAAGGGGTTGATCGACATTTTGACGTTATTCAGGTCGGGACCTGTGCCGTCAGATTTTGGGCGAACTTTGACGTTGTAATCGACAACGCGTTTTACAGCTACGAGAACCTTCATGGCAGTACCGTTGAGTTGGTTAATCGGGATTGGAGGAGCCCCCGGCCGCCGCCGCAGCGTGCGCGACAATTCCGGCTTCCGGGGTCCGGTTTCAGACCGCGCATATGGTGCCTTCCGACGTCGAAAAGGTCAATAAATTCAGTGGCATTCGCATTACCTTAGGTTTTGAAAAGTCAAACTAACCCGCGTCGACGCGGTTGGCCATAGTCCCTGCCAACACTTATAATCGACGCCCTTTGCAACTGCAGTTAATACGCCCAATCAGCCTCAGGAGATCAGTCGTGGAACGCGAATCAATGGAATTTGATGTACTTATCGTCGGTGCCGGCCCCGCAGGTCTCGCCGCCGCCTGCCGCCTGCGACAGCTCAGCGAGTCCACCGGCAACGATATTTCGGTCTGTGTGGTCGAAAAAGGCTCGGAAGTCGGCGCCCACATCCTGTCCGGTGCAGTGTTCGAACCGACTGCTATGAACGAACTGTTTCCCGACTGGAAAGAGAAAGGTGCGCCGTTGAACACCGCGGTCGCGCGCGATGACATCTATATGCTCACCAGCGAAACCGGCTCGATCAAAGTGCCGAACCTGTTTGCACCGAAAACCATGCACAACCACGGCAACTACATTGTCAGTCTCGGCAATGTCTGCCGCTGGCTGGCGGAGCAGGCCGAGGCGATGGGCGCTGAAATATATCCCGGCTTCGCCGCGGCTGAAGTCCTCTATAACGACGATGGCAGCGTCAAGGGCATTGCTACCGGCGACATGGGTATCGCCGCTGACGGCTCGCACAAGGACTCTTACACGCCGGGCATGGAGCTGCATGCCAAATACACATTGTTCGGCGAAGGCTGCCGCGGCAGTCTCGGCAAACAATTGATCGAAAAATTTGCGCTCGATGCAGATCGTGACCCACAGCACTACGGCATTGGCATCAAAGAACTGTGGAAGATCAAACCGGAAAATCACCAGCCGGGTCTGGTCACCCATACGATGGGTTGGCCACTGAGCGAAAGCGGATCCGCCGGCGGTAGTTTCTGCTACCACCTCGAGGACGATCTGGTCTCTATCGGACTGATTACCGACCTCTCCTACGACAACCCCTGGTTGAGTCCGTTTGAGGAGTTTCAGCGCTTCAAGCAACACAAGGTGATCAAGCAGTACCTGCAAGGCGGTGACCGCATATCCTATGGCGCCCGGGCAATATCAAAGGGCGGCTTACAATCGCTGCCGAAGATGACCTTTCCCGGCGGTCTGCTGATCGGCTGTGATGCCGGCACACTCAATTTCGCCAAAATTAAAGGCAGCCATACTGCGATGAAGTCCGGCATGATCGCGGCCGAGGTGGTGCACGCGGCACTCGGCGGCGGCCGCGCCAACGATGAGGTCAGCGAATACGCGGCGGCCTTCGAATCAAGCTGGCTGTATAAAGAGCTGCACCAGCAGCGCAACTTCGGCCCGGCGCAGCACAAATGGGGCAATCTGATCGGTTCGGCTTACGCCTTTATCGACCTCAATATTTTTAACGGCAAGCTTCCCTGGACCATGAGGGATCCGAAACCTGATTACGCCCAGATGAAGCCTGCGTCAGAATGCAAAGTGATCGAGTATCCGAAACCGGACAATAAAATCAGCTTTGACCGCCTGACCTCGGTATTTCTGTCAAATACCAACCATGAAGAAGATCAACCCTGTCATCTGACGCTGAAAAATCCGGATATTCCGATAGAAAAGAACCTGCCGACCTGGGCCGAGCCGGCTCAGCGGTATTGCCCCGCCGGGGTTTACGAAGTCATTGAAGCGGAAGACGGCAGCCACCGCTTTCAGATCAATGGCCAGAACTGTGTGCACTGTAAGACCTGCGACATCAAGGATCCGTCGCAGAATATCGTCTGGGTGACACCGGAAGGATTGGGCGGTCCGAACTACCCGAATATGTAACCGGGCTGCTTTTGACCCCGGCGCGCTGCTGATCTATGCCAGCGCGCCGAGATCAAAATCACAGCCATAGCTGCTGACCAGCAAGCGGCCGTTGCGGCTCTCTCCCGCCTCTATCAGCCGGTACCAGGCACTTCGCACCATTAATGCAGTCAGCCCGTGCCAGAGTTTAACCACCGGACGCGGCTCAGCGCCCGGTAATTCCGCCTGCATCATTAGAGGATGATCCTGGTCCAGTGGCACGCTATCACCGGTATTGAGACGCAGAATGATTTGTGGCGAAGTCGTTGCAGAGCGTTCGAAATCAACCACTCTCAGCGCATGATCAGCGACCCGGATGCGCCACTTCTCTGCCGGTGTCAGCAGGTAGTGATGACCATCGGCTTCTTTCCTGAGAATAGAGGCAAATAAACGGACCAGCGCGTGTCGTTTGAATTCGGTCCCTTCGTGGAACCAGCGACCCCCGGCATCGATCTCAATATCGATATCGCCGCTGAGTTCGGGGTTCCACAGATGCAGCGGCGGTTTGCCGCTGGTTTCCTTTAGCGCCGCTTCCAGACGCCGGAAGGCGTCCGTGCTATCCGGCATTACTGATCGATCAGCCTGACGTTAATTACCGCATCTACCGCCCGGATCGCGTCCAACACAGCAGCCGATGGCGACTCTTCCAGATCGATTATGGTATAGGCGATGTCGTCGCGGCTGCGGTTCAGCA
>JBFJYC010000022.1:0-19643 GCA_041622815.1 Spongiibacteraceae bacterium
AATTACCGCATGTCAGTTGTATGTATGGTGCCCCGAAGAGGATTCGAACCTCTGACCTGCCCCTTAGGAGGGGGCCGCGCTATCCAGCTGTGCCACCGGGGCGAATTTGCGCATTGTAACGATTCTGCAGCGTAAATTTTGATTCCGTCTGCGGCCCCGCTTTTTACCCGGCCGCGCCTTGCGGACTTTGGTCCACAAGCCCGGACCTCGCTAATCCGCTATGGTCGCAAAGCAATGCTTTGCTGCACAGCCGCAGCGGGCTCGGTCGTTCGCAGCAGCGCTGCTCACCCGGCTGTGCCACCGGGGCGAATTTGCGCATTGTAACGGTTTTAATAGGGTTTTCGGACCGCTAAAAGGCCGGATATCAATTTTTGCGCTGCTGATTCGCCGTTTCAATTGCGACGTAGACGCCGGCGGGATATTTCGCGATCGGGGTGGCTTTGATGATGCCGAATACCACAATCACCGCGGCGATAATCGGCAGCGCAGTCTGGCGGCTGGTGCGGTGCAGTGCCTGCCGCCCGGCGGCGTACATTGCCAGGGCAATCGCCGGCATCACGAACTCGTAGTAGCGCCCGCGCTGTGCTTCCATCAGTGCTTTCATTGCCACGCCGTCATCGCTACGGAACGAGCGAATATCCTCAGCGGTGGGAATGTCGAGGTAAAACACCAGAAAGGATAGCGCGGAGATAATGGTCAGCAGAATGGCCATGGAGCCGATGCGCAAACGCTGTGAATTCCACTGCGAAATAATCAGCGCAAACCAGCAAACGAAAAGAATGAAATAAATATTGCCCGAGTCGACATCAATGGTGAACTTCAATACTTCGGTGATGCCACTGATGACCAAGGTGCCGGCTATCAGCAAGATCAGCTTAATCCTGCTGCTGGTTTTGGCTTTGCCGATGTGGGTCGAGGCCAGAATCAAGAGCACCCACAATGCTGATCGCAGCGCGATAACAAAGTTATTTTCAGTCAGGTCCAGAAAATCCACGGTATCTGCGTTGCCTTCTAATGTTATCTGCCGGTTAAGCTGCGACCATCGGCGGCCGGTAGGCGTGACCTAAGTCCCAGGGGAAGTGTATCCAGGTGTCCTGCGCAAAATCGCGGCTATGGTATTGCGCTAATTCCGCCGCTGCCGGTTTCGCGTAAACAACGGCAACTTTGGCTTTGGGTAGCAATTTCAGCGCAACTTTAAGGGTGTTGCCGGTGTCTACCAGATCGTCCACCAGCAGCATGCCTTCGCCGTCACCGGCAACGGACTTGATCACTGTGCACTCTGATTGCGAAGTGTGGTCATAACTGGCAATACACAGGCTGTCGAGTAGTCGCACATTCAGCTCACGTGCCAGTATGGTCGCCGGTATCATACCGCCGCGGGCGATACCGATAATGCCCTGCCACGGCGTGCCGGTCAGCTGGCGCGCTAAAGTCAGCGTATCGCGGTGAAATTCGTCCCAGGACAGGTGGTATTCTGCGGCTTGTGACATGCGCCTTGTGATCATGGAATCAGACTGAGATCGTTGCGCGCGATTGTGCAGGATGGCGCCGCGCTACGCAAACGCCGGAACAGCGGAGAGTTAGCTCAAATAATGCCAGATACAAGCACGCGCCGTCCGCCGGTCAGTATCGTGATACCGGTGTTGAATGAAGCGGCGACAATCAAAGCCACCCTGGCGAACCTGCGGCGGAATGCGCCGGCAGCGGAGCTGATTGTGGTGGACGGTGGCAGCCGCGACGCGACGCTGTCCGAAGCTGAGGCGGCGGATCAAATCATCAACAGCGCGCCGGGCCGTGCCCGTCAAATGAATACCGGTGCCGCGCAGGCCTGCGCAGATTGGTTGCTTTTTGTGCATGCGGATACCCGCGTGCCGCCGCCGGTGCTGGCTGAAATTAGCACCGCCGAACGACGCGGCAGGGAATGGGGCTTTTTTCGTTTGAATCTGGGTGACCCGCACTGGGCATTGCGGATGGTCGGCGCGTTCGCCAGCGCCCGTAGCCGCCTGAGCCGGGTGGCGACAGGTGACCAGTGCCTGTTTCTGAAACGGCGCCTCTTCGAGGCAGTGGGCGGCTTTGCCGATGTGCCGCTGATGGAAGATATTGAGTTGAGTAAGCGCCTGCGGCAGCGCGGCGCGCCCTATGTATCCGCTTGCGCTGCAGTCAGTTCCTCGCGGCGCTGGCGAGCGCACGGCATTCTGCGCACCATCCTGCTGATGTGGTGGCTGCGCCTGCGCTATTTCGCCGGAGTCTCTCCTGAGCGACTGCACAAGGCTTACTATCAATGACCGCGCCAATAGCAAGCGGGGCACAGACACAGGTCATCGCGGTTTTCGCCCGGGCGCCGATAGCGGGGCAGGTGAAGACGCGGATGCAGCCGGCGCTGAGCGGCGAGCAATGCGCAGAGCTGCACCGGGCGTTGACCACGCAGGTGCTAAAAAATGTATCTGAGGTTTGTGATACACGGGTTCAGCTCTGGTGTGACGGCGACTCGCCGTTCTTTTCGCAGTTGGCTGACGATTACGGCTGCGAGTTGAAGCGGCAATGCGAGGGCGATCTCGGTGCGCGGATGGCAGATGTCACCGATCGCTCGTTGGCGCATTTCGATACGCTGGTCATGGTCGGAGCGGATTGTCCGTTCGTGACAGCGCCGCGCTTACAGGCGCTGTTCCGGGCGCTGGTATCCGGCGCCGATGCGGCGATGATTCCGGCTCTCGACGGGGGTTATGCGGCGCTGGCGCTGCGCCGTAATGCGCCGCAGCTGTTCGAAAACAAACGTTGGGGCGGAGATGATGTCGCCGCGGCAACCATTGCTGATTTTGCTGCTTTGGGCTGGTCTTATCAGCTGGCCAGCCCGGTGGCGGATATCGACCGCGTTGAAGATCTGCGCCTGCTCAGCGAGCTACCTGAACTGGCGCGCTTTGCAGCATGGGCGGATTAATGCAATTGGCCGGCGTTGTTGTATTCATTTTATACAATAGCCAGGCAATAGCCGTCGCATAGACCAGATTAAATTGCAGTTCCGCATCCGGGTTTTTCAGAAACTGGCGTTGGCTGGCCAGTCCCCGCAGGCGGCTCGCGAGGTCGCTGTCGTGGGCTACGTACTCGTCCCAGGTGCGGCGGTGCTGCTCGGAGGTGATTTGATACAGGCCGATCCCCTGCGCGCTCTGATGCAGCGGCTCCAGATCCGAGGCATTGCGCGCCATTGCACAGAGCAGGCCCGCGGCTAGCGGGTTGTGCTCATGCAAGCACTCGAGTGCGGGTTTAATAACATTTTCGAGTAAATCCTGCTCCGCTACCGGCATCGGGCTCTCCCCCAGTGAATGCGCGCGATTCTGGAATCCTGCGCGATATCCCCTTTTTTAGTCCGCTTTGAGTCGCATGTCAAAAAATTCTTTTCATACAGGTAGTTAGCGGCCATACCTAATACGAATTCATGGTTTGCTGTGATGTGACCTGTGCCCACGTATATATACGTATTAATGTATAATTAGCGGTCACCACGAGCGTATTCATCACAGATGTTAGAGCCGGTACAAAATTTAGATTTCGGACAGCCCGCCGGCGGGCCGGAGAATGCGCATACTCATATTTTGCTGCTTGCGGATGTGCTCACCGATGCGCAACTGATCGCCGAACATCTCCAGTATGCAACCGGCCTTAGCTATCACTATAAAATCGACCAGTTGGCGGGCTTCCCGGTCAATGCAGACCAACTCGAAGCCTACGATGCCTGCGCCATTTTGTTACGCGCCCCCGGCCATGTGCCGGCGGCACTCAGCAGAGCAAAAATTCAGCAGCTGTTGCCGACGATCGTGATTTCGCCGTTAGCCGAAGAAGAGTTTTCGGCAGATTTCGGCGCTCTGGGTGTGATGAATTTTCTGCCGATGCTGCATGTGAGTACCGGCACGCTGGAGCGCTGCTTTCGCTATGCGCGTACACACTTCAATAAGCAGAAACAATTGCAGGAATGGGCTTTTCTCGACAGCCTCACCGGTGCGGCAACGCGACGCTTGTTCGGTTTTCAGGTCGAAAAAATGGCCGACCGCGCGCGGCGTACGCAAAGCGCACTGACTCTCTGCATGCTCGATATTGATGACTTTAAAAATATCAACGACGCTTATGGTCATGGTGCCGGCGACGCCGTGCTGTGCGAATGTGTCGCACGTATGCGCAACACCGTACGCGCCTATGACCTGATCGGCCGTTTCGGCGGGGACGAGTTTTCGGTGGTGATGGATAACGCGGATATGACGCGTTCGCATGAGGTTCTCGGGCGCTTACAGAGTATGTTCAGTGACGGATTTCATTTTCAGGGCCAAACAGTAGCTGTTACCTGCAGTATTGGCGCAGTGCACTTCAGGCCGAGCGAGATGAATGTGCAATGCGCTTTTGACGCAGCGGATGTTGAGTTGTACAACGCCAAACATCAGGGTAAAAACTGTTATTCCCTGCGTGCATGCTAGTCCTCTAACCGCCCGCCAGCTTGGCCTTGATACCGTCTTTATCCAGTAGCGACAGAATTTTTTCCCGGTGGTTGCCCTGCAGTTCAATATTGCCGTCTTTCACCGTGCCGCCCGTGCCGCACTGACGCTTCAGGCGTTTATTCAATTCTGCCAGCTGCGGCGCGGTCATCGCCAGGCCGGTAATGACCGATACCTCTTTACCGCCGCGGCCTTTGCGTTCCAGCCGGATACGTACCGCTTCACCTGAATTGGCCGGTGCAGCATGCTTCGGGCATACACATTCTGCCTGCGCGCGCAGGCACTGCGGGCACAGGCGACCTTTATCGGTGCTGTAAACCCGCGCCATCAGAAAGTTAAACGGTTATTAAACCCGGCCGCAGCCGGAGGTTCACTGAACCTTGGAGACATCCTCGGCTTGCAGGCCTTTGTCACCGTTGACCACGTTAAACTCAACGCGCTCGCCCTCGTCGAGAGAGCGGTAGCCGTCACCGCGAATCGACCGGAAATGAACAAAAACATCTTCGCCTTCATCACGAGAAATAAAACCGAAACCCTTAGAATTATTGAACCACTTGACGGTTCCCTGTTGACGCTCAGCCATCGCACTATACCTAACACGCTAATTAGTAGAATTCGCATAGGGTATTAACGGTAGCCGCCTCCGGTCTGCACCAGCCCCGTACTACAAAGACGACACCGTAGATACACGTATCCGCCGCCCAATATTAGTCCCGGAACAGGTGATTTGTCTATTGTTTGATCAGAGTCGGCTCTATGTCAGTCGGGCAGTGCGTCGTATTGCTTCTGCAGCGTTTGCAGGGCGCGTTCGGCGGTGGCCAGCTTGAGTTTTTCCTTCTCGACCACCGCTGCGGGCGCTTTGCCGGTAAACCCGGCGTTGCCAAGCTTGCCGGTCAGCCGCTGTATCTCTTTGTTTTGTTTGGCCATTTCTGAGCTGATGCGGAGCTTTTCTGCGGCCGGATCAATCAGATCCGCCATCGGTACCAGCACTTCCAGGTCGCCGGCCAGCTCGGCAGCGGCCAGCGGTATCTCGGTACCGGCGGCGACACACTCAATGTCGTTGAGGCGGGCGATCTTCAGCAGCGACAGACGCTGTGCGGCGAGCCGGCGTTCATCGTCTGCGCTCGGATTGCGCAAAATCAGCTTCAGCGGTTCGCCCGGAGCAATGTTTTTGGCGGCACGAATGCTGCGCACCGCCAGAATTACAGCCTGTAGCCAGGCGATATCGTCCAGCGCGGCTTCGTCAACGAGCGCGGTGTCGGCCGCCGGCCAGGGCGCAAGCATAATGCTGTCACCGTTAATCCCGGTCAGCGGCGCGACCCGCTGCCAGATATCTTCGGTGATAAACGGCATAAAAGGGTGGGCGATGCGCAGTGTGGTTTCCAGTACCGCCAACAGCGTTGCCCGGGTGCCGGCGAGTAACGCCGGGTCAGCGGATTCGTCCAGTAACACCGGTTTGGTCAGCTCTACATACCAGTCGCAGTAGTCGTTCCAGATAAATTCATAGACAGCGGTGGCGGCGCGGTCGAAGCGGTACTGGCCGAAAGCGCGGTCGATGGTGCCGATACACTGCTGTAAACGTGCCTGAATCCAGCGGTCGGCGAGGCTGTATACCGGCGCGACATTGTTGCTTTGCTGTGCCTCGGTATTCATCAGCACATAGCGCGCCGCGTTCCAGATCTTATTACAAAAGTTGCGGTAGCCTTCCAGCCGTTTCATATCCCAGTTGATATCGCGGCCGGTCGACGCCAGTGAAAACAGGGTGAAGCGCAGCGCGTCAGTGCCGTGGGGCGCGATACCTTCCGGAAAAGCCTTGCGGGTGCGTTTGCCGATTTTTTCTGCCAGTTGCGGTTGCATCATACTGCCGCAGCGTTTTTCTAATAGCGCATCGAGACTAATACCGTCGATCATGTCGAGCGGATCGATGACGTTGCCCTTGGATTTGGACATTTTCTGACCGCTTTCATCACGGATCAGGCCGGTGACATAGACCGTTTTAAACGGCACCTGTGCGCTGCCGTCGGGGTTCTTCATAAAATGCAGCGTGAACATAATCATCCGCGCCACCCAGAAGAAAATAATGTCGAAGCCGGTGACTAAAACATCGGTGGGGTGGAAGTCCCGCAGCCGCGCGGTGTCTTCCGGCCAGCCCAGTGTGCCAAAGGTCCACAGCGCCGAACTGAACCAGGTATCGAGTACATCATCGTCCTGACGCAGCTCGACAGCATCACTCAAGCCGTGCGCCGCACGCGCCTCAGCCTCGTCGCGGCCGACATAGAAGTTACCGTCCTTGTCGTACCAGGCGGGAATACGGTGGCCCCACCAGAGTTGCCGGGATACGCACCAGTCCTGAATATTACGCATCCAGGCGAAGTACATGTTTTCGTACTGCTTGGGCACAAACTCGATGTCGCCGTTTTCAACCGCAGCGATGGCATCGGTGGCGAGTTTTTCGGTGGCGACAAACCATTGATCGGTGAGCAGCGGTTCGATGATTTTGCCGGAGCGGTCGCCCTTGGGCACCTTCAATTTGTGATCTTCTATGCGCTCCAGCAGATCGAGCTCTTCCAGCGCTAGCACAATCTTTTTACGCGCGTCGAAGCGGTCAACACCGGCGTAATCCGCCGGCAATGCGGTGTCGATGTCGGCGCGCGGTTTGCCGCCGATGTCGTAGCATTCAGCTTCGGGGAGAATCGCACCCACGGTATCGAGTACGTTGATCAGCGGCAGATTGTGGCGCCGGCCCATATCGTAATCGTTGAAGTCATGGGCGGGCGTAATCTTGACGCAGCCGCTGCCGAATTCACGGTCGACGTAGGGGTCGGCAATCACCGGTAGGCGGCGGCTGACCAGCGGTAGCGTGACAAATTTACCGATCAGCTTGCGGTAGCGTTCGTCTTCGGGATGGACAGCGACTGCGGCGTCGCCGAGCAGGGTTTCGGGGCGGGTGGTGGCAACAGTCAGGTAATCGAGGCCATCGGCGGTTTTAACCCCGTCTGCCAGCGGATAGCGCAAGTGCCAGAGGTGGCCGTTCACATCGTGGTTTTCAACTTCCAGATCGGAAATGGCGGTTTGCAGTGCCGGGTCCCAGTTCACCAGCCGTTTGCCGCGGTAGATCAGGCCGTCTTCATATAGCCGCACAAAGGCTTCGCGTACCGCGTTGCTGAAGCCCTCGTCCATGGTGAAGCGTTCGGTGTCCCAGTCGACCGAGGTGCCGAGGCGGCGCATCTGCCCGGTGATGGTACCGCCGGATTCGGCTTTCCAGTCCCAGATACGATCGGTGAAGGCGTCGCGGCCGAGGTCGTGGCGGGTCTTGCCTTCTTCGGCAGCGAGCTTGCGTTCCACCACCATTTGCGTAGCGATACCGGCGTGGTCGGTGCCAACCTGCCACAGCGTGCGGTTGCCGCGCATCCGCTGGTAGCGGATCAGCGCGTCCATGATCGAATGCTGGAAGGCATGGCCCATATGCAGGCTGCCGGTTACATTCGGCGGCGGAATCGCGATGCTGTAGGGCGTGCCATTGTCAGCGGGCGCGAAATAGCCGGCTTTCTCCCACTCGGCGTACCAGCGGGTTTCGATTTCAGCGGGTTTGTAAGTCGTATCCATAGGGGGCGCGAGTATAGAGATTTATCGGGGTGAGCGCAGCGCTAAACAGCGGTTTGATGCGCCTCAGGCGGAGACTTCGTGACGCTCCAGCGGGTGGCCGCGGTCGCGGTAAAAGCGGTATCGGTCCCGCGACGCGGTGAGCCAGTCGCTGTCCTGACAAACGATCTCCGCAACCCGCTTGTAGCGGCTGAAGCTGGAGTCGATATCACGACCGAGATTGACCAGCACATCAAACTGGCTGGTGGCGGCGGCCGGATCTTCACCGTACTGCACCGCGCCCGCCAGGGGCTTGTCGGTATCGCGGATATTCGGCAGGAAGCTGTCGGCGCGGAACGCCCACAGCGCGGCGCTAACGGCGTCGGTTTCAGCCGCCGAGCGGGTCACGATGCGCACACCGTGACCGCGCAGCCAGGCTTTCTCCGCCAGCCGGCAGGCATACAGCACCGCTGCGTCAGCGCCGCCGTTGCGGACAATATAGAAGTCGACCTTGGTCACGCCGCCCGGTCGATCAGGTATTGGCTCAGCATCGCTACCGGTCTGCCGGTGGCGCCTTTCTGGGCACCGCCCAGCCAGGCGGCACCGGCGATATCCAGATGCGCCCAGCGGTACTGTTTGGTAAAGCGCGCAAGAAAGCAGGCCGCGGTGACGCTGCCGGCTTCGGGACCGCCGATATTGGCAATATCGGCAAAATTGCTTTTCAGCTGCTGTTGGTAGTCTTCCCATAGCGGCATACGCCAGCCGCGGTCGCCGCTGTCGGTGCCGGCCGCGAGTAACTGGTCGGCGAGTTCGTCATAGTTACTGAACAGTCCGGTCGCATGTTTACCCAGCGCGACAACGCAGGCGCCGGTCAGCGTCGCCACGTCGATGACCGCCGCGGGTTTGAAGCGCTCGGCATAGGTGAGGGCATCGCAGAGTACCAAACGGCCCTCGGCGTCGGTATTAAGCACTTCAATGGTTTGCCCTGACATGCTGGTAACGACGTCGCCGGGCTTGGTCGCCGTGCCGCTGGGCATGTTTTCGGCCGCAGCAACAATGGTCACCAGATTGAGTTTCAGCTTCATTTCGATGACGGCGGCGGTGGTGCCGAGCACACCGGCGGCGCCGCACATGTCATATTTCATCTCGTCCATCTTGGCGCCGGGCTTGAGGCTGATACCGCCGCTGTCGAAGGTGATGCCTTTGCCCACCAGCACCTGCGGTGCGTCACCCTTTTTACCGCCGCGGTACTCGATCACGATCAGCTTGGCCGGCTCTTTGCTGCCGGCGCTAACGGACAGCAATGATTCCATTTTCAGCTCGCGCATGCGCTTTTCATCGAGCACGCTGACTTTGACGTTGTCGCGGTTGCGGCCCAGCTTGCGCGCTTCGCCCGCCAGATAAGACGGGGTACAGATATTGGCGGGCAGGTCTCCCAGTTCGCGGGCGAGGGCGATGCCGCCCGCTATAGCGCTACCCTGAGCGATAGCGCGTTTGTCAGCCGCAGTATTGGCGCCCTGCAAGTAGAGTTTGCGCAGTGTCGGTTGCGGTGACTTGCGGCTCAGCGTGCGTGAATAGCTGTACTGCAGATTCTCCGCGATGCGGGCCACTGTTTGTAGCTGCCACTGTGTGCCGCGCTGTTCGACCTTGATATCCGCAAGGGCAAAGCTGGCTTCAGCCGCGCCGCTGCGCCCGGCTGCTGTGAGCGCCTGCTCAACAATCTTACTAAAGCTGCCGGCCTCTGTTTTTGCCGCGCTGCCGATGCCGACCAGCAACACCCGCTTGGCGGCGGTACCGATGCCCGTCGGCAGCATTAACGTCGTGCCGGCGGCGGAACTAAAATCGCCGGCGGCCAGAAGCGCCTTGATTTTGCCTTTGCTGGCGCGGTTCAGTGCTTTTGCGGCCTTGTTCTCGAGTTCGCCGCGCACCGGCACTACCAGACATTCAGTGGCGGTATCGGCGATGTCATCCATGGTTTTGCAGCGAATTTGCATAAATAAGTCCCTGATTTGAAAGTTGAATTCGTGTCACGCGCAGCGGGCAGGTATCATACGTCTTCGCCTGAGACGGCGAAACACCACAACCGCCGGAGTGCGCAGTATTTGATCCTGTTCCGATACCTTGCCCGAGAAGTGCTCATCGCCATGCTGGCGGTCACTTTTTCGTTGATGGTCATTATTGTCAGCAGCCGCTTTGTAAAATATCTCGCGGAAGTGGCGCAGGGTGATCTGGCGGCGGAAGTGTTGTTTCAGATTCTTTTGTACCGGTTGCCCAATTTTCTGGAAGTCATCATTCCGATGGGTTTGTTCATCGGCATTTTGCTGGCTTACGGGCGGCTCTACGTCGATAGCGAAATGACCGTGATGCGCGCCTGCGGTTTTAGCCGCGCGCGCCTGATTGCTTACACACTGGGACCGGCGCTGCTGATCGGTGTTCTTGTCGGCTGGATTAGTATGTATGTCAGCCCGGCCGGTATTCAGGCGTATCAGGAATTACTGCAGGACAGTAAATCTTCCGATTCCCTCAAAGTCGCGGTCGAAGGTCGCTTCCGCGTCGACCGCAGCACCGGGCAGGTGACCTATATCGAGCGCCTGCAGCGGGAGGGCGGCGTGATGCACGGTATCTTCCTCGCCGAGACGCAGGAATCCGAAGACGGCGGGCCGCGGTTGGAGCTGATCGCCGCCGCCACCGGTCAGTTTGAAGTCGACAAAGCCAGCGGCCAGCGCTTTCTGGCGTTGGATCAGGGCGTGCGCTACCTCGGCCGCGCCGGTGAGCTGGATTATCAGGTGGTGCGGTTCAAGCGGCTCGGCCAGTGGCTGGAGCAGGAGGGACCGGTATCCTACCGTCAGGAAGCTGATGGTTTGCCGACCGCCGTGCTATGGAAGTCCTCGGAGCCCGAACACGTCGCTGCACTGCAATGGCGGATTTCGCTGGCGCTGTTGGTACCGATTATCGCGGTGATTGCAATCGCGATGTCGGAGACCGATCACCGCCGCGGCCGCTACGGCAAAATGTTTCCGGCCTTTGTCATCTATCTGGTCTATCTGGTCGCACTTAACGCCGGCCGCGATGCACTGGCACGGGGTACTTTGCCGGCCTGGCCGGGTATCTGGTGGATTCACGCCATATTCGCCGTACTCGCAGTGGTGCTGCTATACGGCCCGAGCTGGGTGCGGCGCTGGCGTGCCGGCAGTCTCACCATAGGAGCCGCCGATGCTCAGGCTTAACCGCTATATCGGTCGCACGGTGATGATGGCGATATTGATGGTGTTATTGGTGATGGTCGGCATCGATCTGCTCACGGCGCTTATCGATGAGGCGCAGAATCTGAGCGGCCACTACGATTTCGGCGCGGCATTGATCTATGTACTGATGACGGCGCCGACGCGGTTCCACGAGTATTTGCCCTTCGCCGCACTGGTCGGCTGTCTGACCGGTCTGGGTACGTTGGCAAACAATAGCGAGTTAGTGGTGATGCGCGCGGCCGGTGTGTCGGTGGCGCGGCTGGTCTGGGCGGTGTTGCGGCCGACCCTATTACTGACGTTTTTCGGCCTGGTGATCGGCGAATGGGTTTCGCCCCGGGTGCAGCAGATTGCGGAGAGTTATCGCGCGGTTGCGCTGCAGACCGACCTTGGTGGACACAGCAAGTTTGGTATGTGGCACCGGGAAGGCAACCGCTTTATGCATTTTAACGCGGTCGAGCCCAATGGTGTGCTCTATGGCGTGAGCGTCTACGATTTAGACGACAAGCTGCAACTCAAACGCAGCCTCTACGCACAGCGTGCCATTTATCAGTCAGGTAAATGGGTGCTGGAGGCGGTGAAAGAGTCCTTTCTCTACGAGGCGGAAGCGGTGCAAAAAGAATTTTCCAGCAAAGTCTGGAAGACCGAGCTGACGCCGGAGTTGCTGACGGTGCTGGTATTGAAACCATCGGATTTATCGATCAGCGCGTCGTTTCGCTACGCCCAGTACCTGCATGCGCAGGGCATTAACGACCGCCAGTACCGGCTCGCCTTCTGGAATAAACTGCTGCAGCCGTTGACGATTATTTCACTGGTGCTGGTCGGTATTAGCTTCGTGTTCGGCCCGTTGCGAAACGTCACGGTGGGTTACCGTATCTTTATCGGCGTGTTGATCGGTGTCACTTTCCAGACTTTGCAGAATATGCTGGCGCCGATGAGTCTGGTGTACGGGTTTGCACCGATACTTGCGAGTCTGGTGCCGATATTGATCAGTATCGCCGCCGGACTGTATATGCTCTCGCGCCGGGTTTAGCCGGGCTTGGGTAGTTGCACCACGCGGGTGCCGGAGGCGAGGTCATGCCAGCTGCGCGAATCCTTCTGCCACAGCGCCCACCAGTAACCCAATCCGCAGGCCAGTAAAGACACTATCGCGACCAGCCAGCGCAGCGAGCACTGCCGCCAGTCCGGTCTGCCGCCGTCCTCGCTGACCAACTTCAGCCGCCACGATTGCATGCCCAGTGTCTGCCCGCTTTTCCACCAGAAATAGCAGTTGAACAGATAGATGATGGTCAGCAGATACAGTTGAAACGGCAGGCCGCTGAGCACCGGCTGCAGTTCATGCACAGTATCGCCCTCCACCGGGGCGGTCGCAAACTCCCAGCCGCCGAATGCCGCCGACAGTGCAAAGGTCGCGACGAACAGTACCCCGATTAATAACATGCCGTCGTAAAACATCGCCGCGAAGCGTTTGCCGAGGCCGGCGTTAGGGGGCGTTGCGTCAGCAGGAGCGGATTCGGAATTAGTCATGTGCCGATTTTAACAGCTGCCGGTGGCCGGCGGCGAAGGTAATTTGAGACGCAATCGTACATAATGCGGCCTGCCCCGATTGCGGCAGAATGCAAGGACCCGTTCAGACTATGCGAATACTGTTAATAGAAGACGACCTCAAGGTCGCGGATTATATTGCCAAAGGCCTGCGTGAGAGCGGCTATTCCGTTGAGCACGCCGCCGATGGCAAATCCGGTCTGGTGAAGGCGACCAGCGAAGAATACGATGCGATGATTGTCGACCGTATGCTGCCGCAGGTGGACGGCCTGACCATTATTCAGACAATGCGCGCCTCCGGCAATGACACACCGGTGCTGATTTTATCCGCACTCGGCGACGTCGATGACCGGGTCAAAGGCCTCAAAGCAGGCGGCGATGACTATCTGGTTAAGCCTTTTGCCTTCGCCGAACTGCTGGCACGCATCGAAGTCATCCTGCGCCGGCAGGAATCGAACACAACGCAAACCAAGCTGCGTATTGCCGATCTGGAAATGGACCTGCTCGCGCATAAAGTGACGCGTGCCGATCAGGTACTGAATTTACAGCCGCGGGAATACAAGCTGCTTGAATATCTGATGCGTCATGCCGGTCAGGTAGTGACCCGCACCATGTTGCTGGAAAATGTCTGGGACTATCATTTTGATCCGCAGACCAACGTCATCGACGTCCATATCAGCCGCCTGCGCCAAAAAATCGACAAGGGTTTTGAGCGGACCTTGCTGACTACGGTGCGCGGCGCCGGATACAAGCTGGATGATACTTAACAAAATACTCGCCAGTTTTACCTTTCGCTTTCTCACGATTTACATTATCGCGCTGAGCGTCGGGGTATTTTTATTGCTGGCCAGTCTCTATGCCTGGCTGTCAAAAGGCTTTCTCGACGACGTGCATCAGTCGGTCGATCGCGAATTGGTGGCGCTGGAAGCAGCGTGGATGGACGGTGGCGCCGAGGGCTTTGACCGCTTCGTCGCCGAGCACAACGGGCCGGAACGGCTGAGTCGTTATTTTTATATCGCCGTCAACGCCGATGGTGAAAAAATTACCGGCACACTCGAGCATATTCCGCCGACGCGTTCCTACCGCGACAAGTGGCTCGCGTTCACGCTGGAAGCCCTGACCGGTGAGCCGGAAGATTCCAATCATGTGTTTATCGCGCGCTCAACCGATCTCGCCGATGGCACGCGCTTGCTGGCGGCGCGCCAATACGGCGATGTCATCAACACCGCCAAGTTGGTGAGTGCAGCGCTGATCCGCAGCATGATCGTGACGATCATCATGGGTTTGCTCGGCGGTGTGATTTTTGCCGGTATCAGCGTGCGCCGCATCGGGGCGATTAACCAACAGTTGCATCAGATTATGTCGGGCAATCTCAGCGCCCGGGTCGATAGCGAAAGTCAGGCGGGCGACTATGGTCACCTGACCGATAACCTGAACAATATGCTCGATCAGATCGAAAAACTGATGGCCGGCGTACGGCAGGTGTCAGACAACATCGCCCACGACCTGCGCACACCGCTGACCCGCTTGCGCAACAATCTGACCGCGCTGCAGGAAGATACGGATCTGAATAGCCGCAAGGAGCGGGTCAACGGTCTGATTGAAGAGGCTGACGCCTTACTGGCGACCTTTAATTCGCTGCTGCGTATCGCCCAGATTGAAACCGGCAACCGCCGTTCGGAATTTGAAAAGCTGGATTTAAAACAACTGCTCGGTGATATCGTTGAGATGTATGAACCCTTGGCGGCAGACAGAAATATCAGTTTCAGCGCCAGCCTGTCGCCGGTTGCGCCGATGTGCGGTGATCGCAATCTGTTATTTCAATGTTTTGCCAATCTGGTCGATAACGCAATCAAATATACGCCTGAGGGCGGCAAGATTGAGCTGCGTCTCGCGCAGTACGCCGATGTTTGTCAAATTGATATCGCCGATAGCGGCGCCGGCATTCCGGAGGCAGAGCGCGACAAAGTATTCGAGCGCTTTTACCGGGTCGAAGCTGCGCGCAGCGAGCATCCGGGCAATGGTCTGGGCCTGAGCATGGTGGCGGCGGTGCTGAAACAGCACGGCGGCGAGATTACACTGAAGGACAACCGCCCCGGTTTACGGGTGGTGATCAATCTGAATCTGAGGTCTCTGGAGCCGGCGTAATCCTGCCGGCTCCGGGGCCTGCGACGGTTACATCTGCGGCAGTTCGGCCAGATTCAGCGGCAGCTCGTTTTTCTCATATTGATCGGCGCGGAAGCGCAGCTGGTGCACCGACTCTTCGGTATTCAGCATAATAATAAAGCGGTTTTCTTTAATCCCCTGCAACGTAAAATCCGCCAGCTCATCCAAATCCTGAAACTGCAGCTCCATGCCGGCAGCGGCGGCCATTTCCTTGAAGTCTTCGATGCTAGGCGCCGGCGTGCCGGGCTTTTCCCGCGCCAGTTCCGCAGGGCGGTTACGCGCCGTGGTCCAGATGCCGGTGGCGAGCAGGCCGCCGGAGGGATAGAACAATGAGCAACCGAGCTTCAGGCCCTGCTGCTGAAGCTGTGCGGCCAGACACTCGGTGATAATCGAAACCGCTGCCTTACTCGAAGCGTATACCGATTGAAACGGCAGCGGTGAAATGCCGCCGTCGCCGGAAGAAGTATTGATGATATGACCCTCTTCGCCGCCTTCGATCATGCGTGGCACAAACGCCTGAATGCCGTGCATCACGCCATTGACGTTGACCCCGTGAACCCATTTCCAGTCATTGGGTGTGGTATCCCACACATTGGAGTTCGGTGCGCTGACGCCGGCATTGTTGAACAGCAAGTGGCAGGCGCCGTGGCTGGCATAGACCTGATCGGCGAGGGCGTTGACAGACTCCGGCTTGGAAACGTCGGTGACATGGCCGCTGACCGTGCCGAGTGCGGAAAGCTCTGCGACCGCCGCATCCAGCGCGCCCTGTTCAACATCCGCAATGACGACTTTAGCGCCGTCCTTAAGAAGTGAGCGTACCAGCGATTTGCCAATGCCGCTGGCGCCGCCGGTGACAACGGCGACCTTATTCTTAAATGAATCCATACCACAGCTCCTGTTATTACTTGTTTAGAAGGAGCGCGGAGCATAGCCCCTCGCCGCGGCGGGCGCCAAGCGGCGAGGGGGAAGATGTCAGTATCGTAATGGGTCAGCCCGCCGCTGCGCTGGCGGACAGTACTGCTACATCAGTGCCGCCTAAAAGCTTTTGCTGATGTCGACACCGTACTGGCGCGGATCACCATAGCCCTGATTGTAGGTGCCGATAGAATCGGTGACTGCGACGGTGCTATTGATATAACGTTCATCGGTCAGATTTCTGACGTAACCGGTTACCCGAAGATCACCGTCGTTGTTCATCCAGGTAAGGCGGAAATCGGCGAGCACATAGTCATCGGCACCGGACAGGTCATCGTTCTGCTTATAGATCTCAGCGGAGCTGGCATCCAAGCCGAAGAACACATCGCCTTTGTAGCTGATATCCAAGCGTGGAGTGATAATGCCGAATTCCGTCGGCAGGCTGAATTGCAGGCCTAGTGATGCACTTTCACCCGGTGCCGCCGGGAACGGTTCGCCGCTGCGATCAACTGTGACCTCGTTGCCGCGCAGTGCGAGTTCCAGCAAGTCCGTGTCCTGAAACTCATCGTAGTAGTAATTATTGTTGCTGTAGTTCAGGGAAATCAGCGCGCCGGGAAACGGCAGCCAGCTCAGCTCCATCTCGGTGCCGCGAATCGTGGCTTCACCGGCGTTGGTAAATACCACGATGAGATTGCCCGCGGTGTCGGAGGAAACGGTGATCAATTGGATATTCTTGTAGTCGGTATTATAGGTGGCGATGTTCAGGCGCATGCTGCGCTCGAGCAGGTCCATCTTGATGCCGAACTCCAGATTGGTCACTTCTTCGGGTTCGATTCGCGCCAAGCCGTCGACGCCGCGGGGTTCGGAGAAGCCTGATTTGAAGCCCTCACTCAGCGTGACATAAGTGGTCAGCGAGTCGAGGAAAGTGTCCTCGAGCAGATACTCATCGAAGACATAGCTCAGCGACATCATCGGCGTGAGCTGGGTGAAGGTTTCATCCGCATCAAAGAAAGTGGGGTTGGCGGTGTCCATCTTGTAATCGACGATGCCATCGCCATTCTGATCGCGGAACACGCTGGTGGCGAGTCCGACCGGGTCTTCTGCCCACGCGCCGTTAAACGAAAACAGTCCCACCGACGCGTCGCCGACAATCGGTCCGAGTGGTCCGGGGTCAAGCGGCGTGAAGCGGCCGGGGTAGGCCGCTGTGAGCCGGGCCGTGAGATCATCAAAGTCGGTGCCGGTTACTTTCAGGGAGGATTTGCGATTCTCCTCGGTATAACGGATACCGAAGGTCGCCTGAAAGGATTCGGTCACATCATAAGAGCCCTGAAAGAATACCGCCTTGGTCGAGTTGTCCAGAGTAAAGTCCGAGTCAAGCAGCGGGTCACCCGTGAGGGCGCCGACGATCGGCGTGGTGCCGGTCGGGCTGTTCGGTCGCGTCGGATTCTGACCCGCAGCCAGTTGATTCAGGGACGATTCATCCAGACCGATTAAGTTGGTGAGCAGTGTAAAAGTTTCATTATTGTCCTCGGCAGCGAAGAAAATGCCGGTGGAGAAGTTAAAGCGGCTGTCGAACAAGGAGCCGTTCAATTGCAGTTCGACGCTGTAGCTGTCACGGTCACTGGGCGCGCTCGAATAGGCTTCCGAATATTCGGCGGGGCCGCCGTCGTTGTCCGAGGTCTGAATGGGACCTTCGGTGGCGCTGCGTAAGCCGATCACGGCCTTAAGTGTATAGGCCTCATTGATATCCCATATCGCTGTGCTGCCAAACAGTAGCGATTTGAAATCTTTGTCCAGCAGCGGTTTGACACCTTTGTTAGTGGTCAGGTCACCCTGATTGGCGCGTGAATTCAGCTCGCAGTTTTCCCGGTAAGCCCGTCCCTGAGAGGCATCGGTATCACCTGCCCAGAGCAGCGCGAGTCCGTCGACGAAGAGGGCTTCATCGCGGGCGATATTACAGTTGGTGTTGGTCATCACTTCGTGGCTCTCACCCCAGAACAACAAATTTTCCAGCGTGAAATTTTCGGATGCGTCCCAGCGGGTTTGTAGCAGCGCCGATAAGCCATCGACCGAGTTATTGCGCGAGTTATCACCGACGTCCTTGATAAAGCCCTCGTTTTTGTTGCTGTTGAGGGCGATCCGGGTAAAGAAGGTGTCTGTGACCGGCATATTCAAACCGACACGGAGTTTGCGCGTCGCATAGTTACCAAGACCGCCTTCCACGTAACCTTCGAACTCTTCGTGGGGTTTGGCGAGGCTGAGTACCAGCGCGCCGCCTGTGGTATTTTTACCGAACAGCGTGCCCTGAGGCCCACGCAGTACCTGCAGACTGCTGACATCAACGGTATCAAGCAATTGGCCATCGGCGCGCGGTAAAAACAGGCCGTCCAGATAGACGCCAACCGTGGGATCGACACGGACGAAGCCGGAGCGCTCGCCGATGCCGCGGATATAGATCTGATTGCCCTGACCTTTGTTAATTTGCAGGCTTGGCACGCTCTTGCTGAGATCGTTGACATTTTCAATGCCCTGATCGCGCAGATCGTCCCCACTCAGCGCGGTTACTGCCAGCGGCGTCTCCTGAATGTTCTCCTCACGTTTCCGTGCTGTCACCACCACTTCTTCGAGTGTTTGGGCAAAGCTGGGCAGGGAGGTCATACCATTTGCAAGGGTCATAGCAATGCATGGCAATAGAAATTTCTTCATGGCCGGGTTCCTGAACTGATTTTAATGCTGGGGTTTGATGGCGCGGGTGCCGATTGATTTTTAGACTAACGATCATTAATGCGCCGGCAGAATAGAATCTGCCGGCGTCGCTGTCTAGGAGTGTTTTTTACCAGGTGGGTGATCGTCGTCATCGAGACTGAGGTGTGAAACATCGGGCGGCGGTGGCGGAGCCGGTTTTGCTACGCCCAGTTCGGTGCCGGGTTCTGCGGTACTTAATTGGTCGGTATTGGGTGCCGGCGGCGGCGGTGGCTTGGGCACGTTCTCGATAGCGGCGCCGTGTTCGGCCAGTCCGATATCCGGCGCCGCCACGGGAGATGCCGCCGGTGGCGCTTCGGCGATGCGGCTGCCGGCCTCGGCAATATCGAGGTGATCGGTGCGAATGTCTGCTTTGCGCTGCGGCGC
Source organism: Spongiibacteraceae bacterium (assembly GCA_041622815.1). Lineage (GTDB taxonomy): Bacteria > Pseudomonadota > Gammaproteobacteria > Pseudomonadales > Spongiibacteraceae > JBFJYC01. The sequence continues at coordinate 19,061 of JBFJYC010000022.1, forward strand.
CCGCTCATCGGCGGCCAACACCAGTGCGCCGAGTTCCATCAAGGCGAGCGAATCAGGCGCAGCGGTGGCCGGGGGCGCAGAAGAAGCGGCAGCGGTGTCGCCGGCGCTGGCCGCGTCACTATCGCCCTTAACTATCGTTTCAAATCCGGCCGCCGCCAGTGCCTGCTGGTATTTGCCCGCCTGTGCTGCAGGCAGGTCTTTTTTGATGAGGTGGGGATTGCCGTCGATCAGCCTGGCGATTTTGGCGGGCGAGGTTTTGAGCATATCGGCGAGCTTGATCACCGCCTCAGCGCGATTCGCGCCTTCGATCAGGTGTCCCGAGATATAGAGTTTGACAGTACCGGTTTCGCTCATGGCAGACACACTACCAAACTATTAATGAGTGACACCAGCGCCGCGTTATAAGGCCTGTACAGCCGCCCGACACCGCCTTGACCCTAATTGCTATTGCCGAAAACGGCCCCGAATCGGCATTGTGCGCGCCGCTTTGCGGCGATAGGCCGCAGCCCCTCCCTTTAAGCCAACAGCAGGAATGACTATGGCCGACGTATTTATTTACGACGCAATCCGCACGCCCCGAGGT
>JBFJYC010000023.1:0-19540 GCA_041622815.1 Spongiibacteraceae bacterium
CATGACCATAAACAATTCGTCGCTGCTGCTATGCAAATTGAAGTAGTAACGATCATAAAAATTGCGGTCGCTGGTGCCGACATGACGGATAACATCGGCGGTCTGGTGCAGCGGGTAGTCGTCCATTTGTGAGAGCATGGTGGTATCCTTTATTGAGCCTGCAAACATCATAACCAGAATCGATTCCGCCGGAGTTTCAATGGCGGCCACATTGTTTAACATCGGACCCGCATGTCGAGCTACGAAAAAATTCTCAGCCGCGCGATAGCGCATCACGGCTCGCTCGCTGCGGTGGAAGCGCAGCTACCGAGGAATAAAACACCGCGACAGCTGGCGGCGCAGCCCGACCACCGTTATCTGGCGGAAATGACCGCCTGTGTGTTTCGCTCGGGATTTGTCTGGCGGGTGATCGCCAATAAATGGGACGGGTTCGAGGCTGTGTTTAATGGCTTCCTGCCACTGTGGATAGCGTCGCGTTCGCCCGAAGAAATTGAAGCAATCAGCAGTGACGCGCGCATCGTCCGCAATGCAACGAAGGTAAAATCGGTTTATGAAAACGCTTTGTTCGTCCTCGATATTGAACGCGAATACGGCGGCTTCGGAAAGTTCCTGAATCAGTGGCCGGACGACGACGTCACGGGACTGTGGCGTTATCTTAAGCAGCACGGCAACCGGCTCGGCGGCAACAGCGGCGCGTATTTCCTGCGCTTCTCCGGCTACGACACTTTTATTCTAAGCAACGACGTTTGCCGGGTGCTTATCAATGAGAAAGTGATCGACAAGCCCAACCCGACATCGCAACGCGACCTGAAAAAAATTCAGGATTTTTTCAATGCGCTTCGCGCCGATAGTGACCGCAACTACAGTGCGCTCAGTCGCATCATCGCGATGTCAACCGGGCCGTCCTGATGACTAACAAAGCGACTACCAAAGCAAGAGCCACCGTATTACTGGTCCTGCTTACAGTATTCGCCGTCACCGGGTGCTCATCTTCGGCACCGAAAAATCGCGGCTTTAATGAATCATTCACCACACGGATTACCGGCAATGGCACCAAACTGTTTGAGTACCGCCTGGAAATACCGGAGCGGGAGATCAGACCACAATCCCATATCAGCTCGAACACCGCGATCAATGCAGAGGGCCCGGAAGGCCGAGCCAAGCGCATGCGCCGGCGACTGGAATCGCAATTGAACTCACTACTGGAGGAAAATCGCTACTGCCGCGAAGGCTTTCTGGAAATCGACCGCTCGATCTACGGCGGCGGCCGCACAATGCTTGGCGAAGGACTGATCCGGGGTGAGTGCCGCGAAGGCGCAACGGCGGAAGACCGCCGCAGATTCCCCAACTCAGGGTAATTGCCGTACCTGGTAGCCCTGCGCTTGCAACGCCCGTAACACGCCATCCGGCCCGGCTAAGTGGAGCGCGCCAACCAACACGAATTCAACCGGATCAGTCGCTAATAACGCGATCAGATCGGGAAGCCAGCGGCGGTTACGGTCAACCAGAATCATCTTGTACAACGCGGGAAAATCCTCGCGCATCGGCGCAGCACCCAATTCATCCAGCGCCTGCATATCGCCGTCGCGCCACGCATCAACCATCGGCTGCAGCAGCTCATCGATCGAGCTGATATCGTCCAGCGTACTTAAAATCAGCGCGTCTTCCTGCCCCTCACCCATGTGTGCGATAAAATCCAGCTGCTCCTGAATACCCTCCAGAAACAAGGTTTGCTTATTCGCGGCCTGCGCTTTTTCCATATAGAAGCTGTCGATACCGATTTCTTCCAGGCCCGCATTTTTTAACGCGATAACACTAATCACGGTGACAAATCCCGCCGGCGACAAGCCTTGAATAGACGCAGCAGGGATTCCGATAGTCGCCAAATAGCCTTCAATCGCAGCCCAGGTCGCCGGCGCCAGCTGATCGGACAGGCGCTGACCTGCAGGTAACATAATGGCGTTCTGCATTTGCCCTACCCAATACGGCGATGACATCTGGCCCACATCCGCTTCAAACACCAGCGTGTGCGCGGCGCGGTAGGCTTCCCCATAGGCCTTGGGTAAAGGGTAGTCGGCCGCCGACAACAGATGCATGGTGCCGCCGATATAGAGCCTGCGCTCGCCGTCAGACACCTCCCATACCGAAGTTTCGGCGATCGCAGACGCCGCAAACAGCGCCAGACAAAGTTTTAACAGCCGCATATGCCAAACCTGCTAGACCAGAGACGGTCCGAGTTTAGCCGGTTGGCGCTGCAACCGCTGCATTCGCGATTGAAAATTAATGTCTGTGAGGGACCACGCCCACCTGCGGCATATCGGCCAATCCGATATCGCGGGCGTGTTCTTCAAAATCCTTGTTCTTCCAGAAGAATGCGCCGGGCATGGTTGTCGGCACCACTAGTACGTAAAACAAGGCGCGGCCGATAATTGCCGCTGGCAGCAATGCCAGTAGGGTCAGCCCTGCGGCGATGAGTGCCGCGCCACCTTCACCGCCTGACAGCGCAAGCATAAGCGCCAGCGGCAGGACCAGCGCCAATAATACATTGCGCAGAACATAGGTTTTGCCAAAGGTGGTTCGCTGAATATAGTGCGATACGGCACCTTCGTTGTCCGCCACAGACATAGCACGGGCATGTTGTATAAGGCCCAGACCTTCAAGTGCCGCACCGGCGGCGACCAATACCGCGAGCAACATCAGCAGCGGCGCCACGATTAATCCGGAAAAGTACATCACCGGTAGCGCAACCACGGCAATCAGCAGCGAACCCAGTGCCAGGGCGCTGCCGATAAACGACGTCGCGACCTGATAATGATCCCAGAAGGGGCGCGCCGGAATACGGTAGCATTTGATCATGTAATACATCCCGACCGACGCGGGTAGCAGAGCCAGCAACGACAGGCCTGTCTTCAGCGCGTCTGGGACTGCAAAGGACAATGAGAGCTTTGACAACACATCTTGTACCCAGCTGTTGTCCGGTGCCGCAGATAGAAAGTGTAAACCGCCGAAGGCAAAAAACAGCGCAACCCCTGCACCCTCCCGCGCCACCGGCGACCAGCGCAGATTATTAAAGCCACGGTAGAATCGCATCGGCTTGCCCAGATGCACCGCGGACATCAACAAGCCGGTCGCGACCAGTCCGAGCGCCGCAAACAACAGCGGAAGATACGCATCCGACTCCCGCAGCGTCGCTAACGGACCGACGCCGGCGGCGCTGCCGAGCGTGACAATAAAAAATGCGCCAATCGCGGCCTGCAACGCCAGCGTAAACACCACCAGTGGATTTTCACGCGAACTCAATCGTCGCAGATTCCAATGCCTTGTCACGCCCTGTTTTGCATCGACAACCGGTTTGTATGCGCCGTCCGCCTGCTGTGCATATTTCACCGGCATACCATCGGGGCGCGTCACTTCACCGGCAAGTTCTTTATGCTGCTGAAAACGAATATTCGGACGTGTAATCGTCGGGTCGGGGAAGCCCGGAATACGAACATCAGCAGCATCCCGGTTATCCGGCAGGTCGTCGACCACACCAAAATTCAGCGCGTTACCCAGACAAGCAGAGACACAGGCCGGCTTCAGATTTTCTTCAAGCCTGTCGACACACATATTGCACTTGGACACCTGACCCTTGATCGGATCCAGCTGCGGCGCGTTATAGGGGCAGACCCAGGTGCAATAGCCACAACCAAAGCAGGTGTCAGGGTCCTGCAGTACCGCACCGTATTCTGCATGCTTGGTATAAGCCCGGGTCGGGCATCCTTTCAGACACACCGGATCATCACAGTGATTGCAGGCCATCGAAATATTCATGCGCCGAAAATCGGGATATTCACCGCTCTCGACATATCCGACCGAACGGAAACTGATATGCGCCGGATTATCATTTTTCTCAGAACAGGCCGCTTCGCAGGCATGACAGCCGATGCAATTGTCCGCAGTGAAGTGAAACGCATGTTGTTTATTCCGGTTCGGGTTGCAGCCGATGCCATCCTCGCCGTTGATTTTCATCTCGCGATTGACCGGTGCCTCGCCGCCGGAACGGGTGATAAGGTCGACCGGTGTATCCCAGAAGTTCAGTTCCGGCATGTCCTTCGTGCTGAGAAACGCGTAATCGGGCTCGTCTTCGCGGGGCGTCCATATAGCAGTCATCAGTAAGCTCTCCGCGCGACGTTTAAGCGCCCCGCCTCTTGCTGATCGATCGCTTCGATACGCACAGCACACTGTTTAAACGCAGGCTGACGCGAATACGGATCGAGCAATCCCAGCGACAGGCGGTTAACGCAGTCGTGGTAATGCATAGGGACAAATACCATATCCTCCGGAACGCGCTGTGTGAGCTGCACCATGACCACCGCATCACCGCGGCGGGATACCAGTTTTACGTAGCTCTGATGCCTGATCCCTTGTGCCGCGGCCGAAGCCGGGTTTATCTCCATATACGGAGTCGGGCTGTATTTATTCAGGTTGCCGATCTTTCCGGTTTTGGTCCGGGTGTGGAAGTGCTCCACTACGCGGCCGCTATTAAGCCAGAACGGAAATTCCGCATCGGGCACTTCATTGTCGTCAATAAATTCCATCGCCCGCAGAATCGCACGCCCGTCAGGCGTCGGAAAAACGCCATCGCTGTACAAGCGCGGACTGCCCGTCTCATCACCTTCGCGCATCGGCCATTGAATACCGCGCTGCTGCTCGATCAGGTCATGGCTCATACCTGAAATATCCAGATTGCGGCCGCTGCCCCTGGAAAGCTGCTTCATCTCGTCGAATATTTCGCTGGTCGTTTCCGGAAAGCGGATAGCGCGCCCGCGGTCAAAACGTTTCGCCAATTGGTTAAATATCCAAAAGTCCGGCTTCGCGTCGCCCGGCGGCTCGACGAATTTGCGCACTAGATTGACCCGGCGTTCGGTATTAGTCTGCACACCTTCTTTTTCGCCCCATACTGCAGCGGGCAAATAGACATGGGCGTAATCAACAGTTTCGCAATCGCGGTAGCTGTCCTGCACCACCATAAATTCAAGCTTGCGCAAGGCGGCACGGATGCGCGGTTGATTCGGCATCGAGGTCAGCGGGTTGGTGGCAACAATCCACAGCGCTTTGATCTCGCCGCGTTCAATTGCAGGAAAAATATCGGTTTGCTGCATACCGCGCTTAGGTGGAAAAAATTCTTCATCGACGCCCCAAAAGTCCGCGACCTCCCGTCGATGCTCCGGCTTCTCCAGCATCCGGTAGCCGGGCAGGCCCGAACAGGACGACCATTCCCGTGTTCCCATCGCGTTACATTGACCGGTAATCGACAGACTGGTTCCGCCGGGAATACCGATATTGCCGGTAATCAGATTGAGATTGTTAATTGCGCATACGCCGTCGGTGCCGTGGGTACTCTGGTTAATGCCCATCGTCCAGATACTCATCGCCGATGGCGCGTTGGCGTATATGCGGGCAACCTCGCGGATGGTATCCGCATCGATCCCGCACAGCGGTGCAGCGATTTCCGGTGTGAACGCCGCGCAGGTCGCTTTCAATTCATCGAAGCCGTTACAGTGGGCGTCGATATAGGCCTGATCCTGCAGCCCCTCATCCAATATCACCTGTGCCAGTGCATTGAGTAATACGAGGTCGGTACCGGGTTTAATCGGTAAATGAATATCGGCAAACTGCGCCATCATTGTCACTCGCGGGTCGACAACAATCAGCGGAAACTTTCGCTTCTCCAGCGCTTCTTTCAGGCGCCAGTAGATTATCGGGTGTTGCTCGGGCAAGTTTGACCCGAACGCCAGCAGACAATGGGTGTGTTCAAAATCGTCATAGCAACCGGGCGGGCCGTCAGCACCAAAGGAGCGCTTATATCCGGATACCGCCGACGCCATACAAAGCGTGGTATTGCCATCATAGTTGTTGGTGCCGATCACACCGCGCACCAACTTGCCCAGAGTGTAGAACTCCTCGGTCAGCAACTGGCCGGTGGACACCACGGCGATACTGTCACGGCCATAGCGCTCGGCGACCTGCCGGAAGTTGTCGGCGACGGTGTCGAGTGCGGTATTCCAATCGCCGGTTCGGAAATCGCTGTCAATATCGTCACGCAATAGCGGCACCGTGCCGCGCCCGGCGCTCTCGCTCAGTTCATGCTCGAAAATACCTTTAATACAGAGCTTGCCCTGATTAACCGGCGCGTTCCCCTTGCCGCGGCTGGACACCGGGCGGCCCTGTGCATTCAGCCCCACCTCTATACTGCAACCGGTTGAGCAGTAGCCGCAGACGGCATACTTCCATTCGGCCACCTGCTTATCTGCAATGACAATAGGCTTGCGATCGTTACGACCAAACAGCATGTAATCTCTCCGAACCGCGGGCACCAATAGAGTGCACGGCGCCCCTATACGGGCCAATGAATTCACCAGTCCCGCCACAACAGGGGGGTTGGTAAACAACTTAGCGAAGGTATTACAAAATTTGTGCCAAAAAAAAGCCGGCGCAAGCGCCGGCTTTTCGTTACTGCTTAAAGGTTACAGTGTTACTGCACCTTAATTTTCACAGTCGCTTGTGCACGACGGTTAGCCTTACGACCAGCCGCAGTTTCGTTGCTTGCAACCGGACGATTCTCACCGTAACCGACGGTGTTCAGGCGCGAAGCCGGAATGCCGTACTGGTTAACTAGGATTGCTTTAACAGCCTTGGCACGACGCTCTGACAGGCCCTGGTTGTAGTCTTCACCACCAGTGCCGTCAGCGTGACCTTCGATGTCAGCCTTAACGCTGCTGTTAGCTTTCAGGAACTCAGCAACTTTCTTGATCTCTGCAGCGTAGCTGCGATCAACAACCGATGAGTCGAAAGCGAAGTTCACGACCAGTTTGACCTGCTCAACTTCTTCAGCGGCGGCAGTTTTCGCACAACCACGGTAATCGACAGTGCTGCCGGCAGCAGTATCCGGGCAACGATCACGGTAGTCAGGTACGCCGTCACCATCAGCATCCAGCGGGCAACCATTGCTATCCACAGCTACGCGGTAAGGCGTGCCCGGGCAGCGATCGTTCGCATCAGCAACGCCGTCACGGTCTGCATCAGCAGGCGCTTCAACCGGTGCCGGGGCTACAGGTGCAGGCTTTGACTTCATGCCGCTGCTATTGCCCAGACGCGCGCTCAATCCGATAGTGGCAACACCGTCGGTCAGTTCGTCATCAAAACCGTAGATACCGCGAACTTCTGCGCGCAATGCCCACATCTCGTCGAAGGCGTAACGCACACCGGAAACGATATTACCTTCGGTACCGGAATGATCATCCGCTTCTTCGAAATCAATTTCGATCTGGCCGAGACCACCGCCGACATAAGTACTGAGCTTGTCGTTACCGCTTTGGAAATGACGCAGCAGGTTAAGGCTGTAGCGTTGCAGCTCCAGATCTTCATCCGCTGCCGCAGTCGCGGCAAATGATTCCTGTAAATCAGGCTTGGAAACGATAGCCAGCAGCTCTACCGACCAGTCCTTTGCGAAAACATATTCCAGGCCCAGCGACGCCGCCTCTTTGTCAGCATTAATCACGTCGTCTTTTTCACTATCGAACACCATGTAGCCTACCGCAGGGTTCAAATACCAGTCGCCGACATCCGCAGCCAGCAGAGGCGCAGACGTCATTGCGCCTGCAACCGTCATTACCCCCGCAATGATTCCTTTACGCATAATTCCAATCCCCTGTAACAAAAATTAATTCGGAGGCTAAGTTACTGATATGTAACGATTTTTTTAGTCTCTCCGCACACAAACTCAGCCACCGTAAGTGACAAGCGCGAATTATGGCGTAGTTGAAGCATAAAATCACGCAATTCACCTAATTGACGCGCTAAATCTTACGGTCCGGTTTCGCCCAGACCGGCTACCAACCCATCGCACTGCGGACAAAGGGTACCGTCAACCGACGCTGCGCCATCAGCGCCTGCCGGTCGATATGATCCAGACACGCAAATACCGTCACGAGGTCGCGCTTACCGCGGTTAAAGATATAGTCAATCACCTCGTCTGAGATACTCAGACCGCGGCATTCCGCGCGCAGTCGCAGCGCCGATTTGCGCTGCTCGTGCTCCAGCTCCGCCAGATGAAACGTGGCAAATCCTTCCAACCGAGAAGCCAAATCCGGCAACTGTACCGGCAGCGCCGCAGGCGGCTGCCGCGCTGCGATCAACAGGCTGCCGCCGGTCGCGATCAGCGCGTTGTAGCAATTGAATAGCGCCCGCTCCCAACCCGCCTCACCGGCGACAAAATCCAATCCGTCAAGGCAGATCAGATCCATGGCTTCGAGCCCGCCTAACACCGCCGCCCCCGACTCGCCCTGCAGTTGCTCTATCGGCAAATACAGTGCCTGCCGCCCTGTCTCTGCCGCGGCACGGGCCGACGCCTGCAATAAGTGCGACTTACCGGTTTGCTCCGCGCCATGCACATACAGCCATTGCAGTCCGGCGCCGTCAGTCTGCGCGCGCAGTTCGTTCAGCAGCAGCCGGGTGCTATCGGTGACCAGAAAATTTTCAAAACTGGCACTGTCATCAAGGTGTAGCGAGAGCGGCATCTGTGGCTGTGACAACTCAGCTGCGCTCCGGCACGTCGGAGTCAGCCGGCTCATCCGTCGCGCTCAGCGGCAACTCTTCGCCGGGGTCTTGCGGCGGTGCGGGCGGCGGCACCGGCGGCGCCTGATACAGATTGCTGGCGCGGTAACTCTTGTAGGCATGCCTTACAAACACCGCCAACACAGCGGCACCGGGAAGCCCGAGCAGTATGCCGGTAAAACCGAACAACTGACCACCGGCCATCACCGCAAAAATGACCAGCACCGGATGCAAACCGACGCGATCGCCGACCAGTACCGGCGTCAAAAACATACTTTCAATCATCTGCCCGAAACCGAAGACCAGTGCCACCTGAAGCAACACCCACCAATCATAGAACTGGAACCAGGCGGCGATACCCGCGGCGGTAATACCCACCACAAAGCCCATGTACGGCACGATACTGGCAAGACCCGCCAAAGTTCCCAGCACAATCGCGAGCTGCAGCCCCACCATCCACAAACCGAATATATAAATAATGCCCAGTGCCGCCATTACCAGAAACTGGCCTTTGACAAACGCAGCAATAATTTCATCGCACTCCACCGCGAGTTCGATCGCCTTGGGCTCATAGCGCCGCGGCAGCGCATCACGGATTTTCGCCACCATAATGTCCCAGTCCCGCAACAGGTAGAAGGTCACCACCGGCACCAACGCCGCGTTGATCATCCATGCAGTGAGCGCCATACCACGGCCGGTAACCTGCGCCCACAACGTGCTGAAAACACCGCCGGCCTGACCCCAGTTGTCCTGTAATAGTTGTGTGACGCCGGCTTCCGCCGGCAAGCCGAGACGCGACCGCAAATCCGGTAGCGCGGTTTCCTGAAACCACAGCAGAACCTCGCGAAGTTTTATCAGCAGCAGCTGCGCTTGCTCCAGCAATAGCGGTATTGCTACCAGCAGGTTGAGAATAAAAAGCAGCGTAAGCGCGAGAAAAACAATTGAAACGGCAACACTGCGGCTATAACCACGACCTTCGAGCCGGTCGACCAACGGATCACCGAGGTAGGACAGGGCAACCGCGATAAGAAACGGGGCGAGTATCGGCTGCAATAACCACAGCAATAGCGCGACTCCGGCGACTAAACCGTATGGAATCCAACGCATCATGTTTGCTTGCATTACGTGCTTAACCGCGCGAGCCAAGCCACTGGTAAGTTTTTACCACCGCCGGCGCAGTCGCGGCGGCCCGGGGCAGCAATGCATTTTCCGCATTATCGCCGGCAAAACCGCCAGCTGTGGCCGGCTGAAATTCAGCGTAGCCGTCATCTAAATATTCACTACGACTGTCGGCACCGCTCACCGCAGTAATCGCCGCGCCTGTTGTCGCATCGGGCGCTGCCGGTGCCTGTTCCCAGGCAGGAACCTCAACCGCTTTGAGCTTGCCGTCCAACTTAAAAAACTGATCAGCCTTCTGCAGCGTGCCGGTCATCACCAGCTCAACGATCAGTTTTGAATCCGACTGGTAGACCATATTCGCATGCTCGATACCGGCGACGCTTTCAAGATAGGTTATCGCGTCTGCGTAATCACCAAAGCCGGTTATGCCGGTCAGCCCGATCAGCGTCGAGTTGTTGGCGCCCTGCCAGGCCGTTATCGCAAACTTGGCGCCCAACTGGTTAGCCACCAGGTCAATCGGCGCAGACGCAAGCCCGCCGGCTCCTGCCGTCTCATTGACGGCGGTCTCAATACCATCGAGTAAATAGCGCCACTCGCCCTGCCAGCGCGTCTCAGATGCCGCCGAAATACGCCCGATCAGAATACTGCCCGGGCGGTAGCGTTCGCTTGCTGCTGCGACCCTGTCCACGTTGAGTTCGCGGATATCATTGAGCGATACCAGACTGCTGTCCTGATAATCAAACAGCGGGTAGCTCAGCGGCACGCCGCGGCGGCGCGCCTGCGCTGCTAGCTGCGCGACAATCTCGGGGTCGGTCTCCGGCTTAGCCAAGCGCAGGCCGTGACCATCGGAAGCAAGTAACCACACCAGTACCGGCGGCCGGTTCGCCGACCAGACCGGCAACGCCGCCCGCTCCAGCAACCGGTTGACCTGCACATCTGAGAAGCGGGTTTGCAGATAAAGCTGATCATCGTCAGTGCGGTAGCTGTACTTCTGGAGAAAATTGCGCGCTGTTTGCAAGGCACCGCGGGCTGTCGGGTTGCGTCCGACATCCTGGCGCCCTGACATGCGAATCAGGACTTCTTCAAGCGCTGCTGCAGTACCCCTGCTTAACGCCTCCGCGCTGCGATCCGCGACCGCTACTTCCGCATCGTAGAGATTACGCAACAAGTCGGCATGCGCCGGCAGCGCCAATACCAGTAGAAAGATCAGTAATGGTTTCATCAAATATCCGGGTACACGGGTGACCGGCCTCACAACCGGCGGAATCGCGCATTGTAGCAATGGCAGAATGGCTCTGACAGTGAAACAACCCTATCACCGGAGGCGGTCGCAGGCTAAAATGCGCTTTTTCCCGACCTGATCAACAGACCATGACAGATACGCCTCAACTCCAGCTCAACTACAAAGATGCAGGAGTCGATATCGATGCCGGCAACGAGTTGGTGGAGCGCATCAAGCCGATAGCCAAACGCACGCGGCGCCCGGAAATGCTATCCGGACTGGGTGGCTTCGGTGCTTTTTGTCAGCTTCCCTCGGGGTATAAGGAACCGGTGCTGGTATCCGGCGCGGATGGTGTCGGTACCAAGCTGGCACTGGCGATGCAACTGGGCATCCATAACACCATCGGTATCGATCTGGTCGCCATGTGCGCTAACGACCTGCTGGTCAGCGGTGCCGAACCGCTGTTCTTTCTCGACTATTACGCCACCGGTGCGCTCGATGTCGAAACCGCCGCCAGTGTGATCGAGGGGATCGGCCGCGGCTGTGAGCTCGCCGGCTGCGCCCTCGCCGGCGGCGAAACTGCCGAAATGCCCGGCATGTACCACGGCGAAGATTACGATCTGGCCGGCTTTTGCGTCGGCGTTGTCGAGCGCGACAATATTATCGACGGCACATCAGTGCGTATCGGCGACAAATTAATCGGACTCACCTCGTCCGGCCCCCATAGCAACGGCTACTCGCTGATCCGCAAAATTCTCGAGCTGACCAAAGCCGACCTGAATCAACCCTTCGGCGATTCTACACTCGGCGAAACCCTGCTCACCCCGACCCGTATCTATACTAAGCCGGTGCTGCAAGCGGCCAAACGCTGCCGCATCTCGGCAATGGCGCATATTACCGGCGGCGGTATTCTGGAAAACATACCCCGAGTGCTGCCCGACAACACTGCCGCGCGCATTGATCTGGGGGCATGGAAACAGCCGGAAATATTCGGCTGGCTGCAGGAGAACGGCGGCATTGACGGCCGGGAAATGCTGCGCACTTTTAACTGCGGCTTGGGTATGGTGATTGCAGTTAATAAAGATGACGCCGAAGAGTTGCTGGCAATTCTGAAACAACAGGGCGTCGAAGCGATGCCGATGGGCGAAATAGTCGCGCAACCGAAATCCGACAAAGACCGGGTAATTGTCGAAGGCGCCCGCGCTGCGTGACCTGCCGTGTTGTCGTACTGGTATCCGGCGGCGGTACTAATCTTCAGGCCTTAATCGACGCCAGCGGCGCCGGTGCGGCTACCGAGCATTACGATATTGTCGGCGTGGTCAGCAACCGCCCCGGTGCCGGCGGACTCGATCGCGCAGCGAAGGCCGGTATTGCCACCGCCTTCGTTGATCACAAAGCTTTTGCCGATCGCGCCGCATTTGACGCCGCGCTGAGACAGGAAATCGACCGGTTCCGGCCCGACCTGCTGATCCTTGCCGGTTTTATGCGCATTCTGACCGCCGAATTTGTCAGCCACTACCGTGGCCGCATACTCAATATTCATCCGTCGCTGCTACCCAAGTATCCGGGCCTCCACACCCACCAGCGCGCGATTGACGCCGGCGACACCGAGGCCGGCGCCACTGTTCACTTTGTGACCGAAGAACTTGATGGCGGTCCAGCTGCGGTTCAGGCTCGGGTGCCTATAATTGACGGAGACACCCCTGATTCTCTGGCGCAACGGGTGCTGGAGCAGGAACACCGGATATTCCCGCAGGCGCTGCGCTGGTATACCGCCGGACGGCTGAAGTTGCGGAACAATGAGGCACTACTCGATGGCAAAGTTCTTCCCCCGCAGGGCGCGCGCATTTCTTAACTGCCTGACGCCGGTCGCGCTGCTGTTTGCAGCCGCCGGGGTGTGGGCCGCCGGCCCGGCTGAAAAACTTCTCCCCAGCACGGCGAGTTACACAGTCAACGTCAATGGCATGAATGCCAGCGCGACCCGGATAATCAGGCCGCTGAGCAACGACCGCTGGCAGGCTGACAGCAACAGCAGCCTGCTGTTCTTTCGCATCATCGAGCGCAGTGAATTCAAAATTCACGACAAGGGCGTGACACCGCTGCACTATTTTCATGACCGCACCGCCGGCGGCGACCGCAATCAGAATGTCTCTTTCGACTGGGCCAACAAAGTCGCACGGAATCACCGCAAAGTCGGCAGCTGGGAACATCCGCTGGAACAACCTGTATGGGACAAATTAAGCCTGCAAATGCAGTTGCGCAGCGACCTGCTGTCGGGACGCTTTGAAGATGGCAGCGCCTACCCGATACTCGATCGCGCCAGACTCAAGACTTACTTCGTGGAACGCGAAGGAGAGGAGTCGATTACGCTGCCGAGCGGCACCGTTTTAAAAACCGTTAAGCTCCGGCAATTCCGCGAGGGCAAGGAGCGCTATACGTTGGTATGGCTGGCGCCGGAGCTCAACTATCTGGTGGTACGTATCGAACACCACGATGACGACGAGACCAACACACTGCAATTAAAGTCCGCGCAACTCGACGGCCGCTCAGTAAAATAACCAAGCATTCGGCAGTGAATCCGCAGACTTAGGTTTTCGGCAGGGTGACCCCGCGTTGGCCCTGATACTTGCCGCCGCGGTCTTTGTAACTCGTTTCGCAGATCTCATCGGATTCAAAAAACAACATCTGCGCAACGCCTTCGTTGGCATAGATCTTCGCCGGCAGGGTGGTAGTGTTCGAAAATTCCAGCGTCACATGCCCTTCCCACTCGGGCTCCAGCGGTGTCACATTGACAATAATGCCGCAGCGCGCGTAGGTGGACTTGCCAAGACAAATCGTCAGCACACTGCGCGGTATACGGAAGTACTCGATGGTGCGGGCCAGTGCAAAGGAGTTCGGCGGAATAATACAGTACTCACCTTTGACGTCGACAAAACTGCTCTCATCAAAGGCTTTCGGGTCCACTGTCGCCGAATGAATATTGGTAAACACCTTAAACTCGTCGGCGCAGCGAACGTCATAGCCGTAACTCGAGGTACCATAGGAAATAATCCGGTCACCGCGGTCGTCGTGGCGAACCTGCTCCGCCACATAGGGCTCGATCATGCCCTCCTTGGACATACGGCGGATCCATTTGTCTGATTTGATACTCATAATGCTGTTTTCTCTGGTCTCTTTGCTAATGGATACCGGAGTCGCGGCCCGGTAACTTCATCCGTGACACGCCGTGAATACATCCGTGTAGGCTCGTCGACAGCATCCATGCTGTCGACGGTCACGGACAAAATTACCGGACCGCGTCCACGCAATTTAGTCATTATTCAGTCGTCGCTGATAACAATCGTCGGCGCTGCATGCTCCGGCTGTAACGCCGACAGCACCGCCATCATGTTCGCGGCAATTTCCGTATAGGTTTTCGCTTCCGCTGAATCCGGTTGCGCGAGCACGATCGGCGCTCCGGCATCAGATTGTTCGCGTATCGCCATCGACAACGGCAGTGAACCTAGCAGATTAACGCCGTACTGCGCCGCCATCTTATCTCCACCGCCGGCACCGAAGACATGCTCTTTGTGGCCGCATTCGCTGCAGATATGAATCGCCATATTCTCAACGATACCCAATACCGGCACGTTGACCTTGCGGAACATCTCGATACCCTTCACCGCATCCAGCAAGGCAATATCCTGTGGTGTAGTAACGATAACCGCGCCGGTGACCGGCACCTTCTGTGATAAAGTCAGCTGAATATCACCGGTACCCGGCGGCATATCGATCAGCAACAGGTCCAGTTCGCCCCAGTGGGTCTGATACAGCAACTGCTGCAATGCGCCGCTGACCATCGGACCGCGCCACACCATCGGGGTTTTCTCGGTCACCAGATAACCCATCGACATAGTTTTGATGCCGTGCGCCTCGATCGGCAGCAGGTACTGTGTACCGACCTGCTCCGGGCGTGTGCCCTCTTCAATGCCCAGCAGCAATTGCTGGCTCGGCCCGTATATATCGGCGTCCAGCAGGCCGACGCGCAGGCCGCTGGCGGCAGCCGCCAAGGCAAGGTTGACCGAGGTCGTGGATTTACCGACGCCGCCTTTTCCCGAGGCTATCGCGACAATCTGACTGACGCCCGGTAAGGGCTGGGTCTGGGGGCCGGCTTCCGGCACAGGCTGCTCCTGAATTTCATGGTATTTGAACGGGTCGCGAGTATACGCGTGGCTCGGGCTTATGCAATTGGTTACCATGTAGTATGGCTGAAACGCCGCCATCCCGGCCGCGCAGCGCAACTGAGCACGTATGCAAACTCCAGCTCACAATGCCGACTTCAATACGCCTGAATCAGTGTTACGGATTCTGATTATCGAAGACAGCCCTACCGGTATCCGCTTCCTGACCCAGGCGCTGTCCGGTGCGGCATACGACTGCATTATCGCGACCGACGGTGAATCGGGTATTCGTCTGGCGCGGGAGGCCTTGCCGCGGCTGATTTTACTGGACATACAGATGCCCGGCATTGACGGCTACGAAACCTGCCGCAAACTCAAACAGGATCCGGCTACCGCCGATATCCCGGTGATATTTCTCACCTCTATGGCGGATACCGCCAGCAAACTGCAGGGCTTTCAGGCCGGCGCAATCGACTACCTGACCAAGCCCTCGCATCCCGAAGAGGTGATTGCCAGGGTCAGAACCCACGTCGAAAATTATCGCCTGCACCACGAATTGCAGGATGCGGTTACCGCACTGACGCTGAGCACCGAACGTTTTGAAGCGGCCGCCAGAGGCTCCAACGATGGTCTTTGGGACTGGAACCTGCACAGCAACGAGATTTATTACTCACCGCGCTGGTTCACGATGCTCGGATTCGATGCCGACTCCAAAGCCAACCATCCGGAGTTCTGGCTGGAACGGATACACCCGGGTGACCGGGAAAGCGTGGAGCGCGCGATCCGCTCCCACCTCGACGGTGCAACCGAGCAGCTTGAAATCGAGTACCGGATAGCCGACCGCGGCAAACAAACCCGCTGGGTGTTGACCCGGGGCGTGGCGCTCCGGCAGAACGATGGCACGGTCACGCGCATGGCCGGGTCACAAACCGATATTACCAGCGTCAAAGTCATCGACCGCACCACCGGTCTGCCGAACAGGCTGACGTTTATCGACCGGCTTGAACAAACGCGCAGAGACACCGACGAGAGCGGCGGATTAATGACGCCGCTTGCGGTGATCGTACTGGAGCTGGACCGGCACAAAGTGGTTGCCAACACCCTCGGCCGCGATCTGGCCGACCAAATATCACGGGCCGCGGGTGAGCGCATCGATGCGCGCTTGCGCCGCGGCCTGCGTTTTCCCGCCGTACCACAGGGCAGTCTGCTGGCGTGCATCGGCGATGGCGTATTCGCGGTGCTGATCTCCGGCGCCCGTGACCGGGAGGCCATTATCGAACTCAGCAAGCTATTGATTGACGATGTGCGCATGCCGTTCAATATCGATACGCACCGCATTGCCTCTAATATGCACGCCGGCATCACGTTTCAGAACACCGCGGACGCCGAACCGGAGCAGGCATTGGCGGAAGCCGAGGCGGCGCTGCACGAGGCGCGCGGGCGCAGCGCCGATCGCTATCGGATTTACGACAAGACTATCCGCGCCAAATTGCGCTCGCGGCAGACCGTGGAAAACGAGCTCTGGCGGATATTCAACCACCGCGGCAACCATGCCGAAGCCGACAAATATTTTGAGCTGGTTTATCAGCCGATTGTGCAGGTAGACAACGGCGAAGTGACCGGCTGCGAAGCGCTAATCCGATGGAACCACCGGCATCACGGCCAGCTCAATCCGATGGACTTCATTCCGCTGGCCGAGCAGTGCGGCGCCATCGTACCGCTGGGTGAATGGGTAATTTCCGCGGCCTGCAGGCAATATCACGCATGGGCGCGGGCGGGGCTGACGCCGCCACAGATTGCAATCAATGTCTCGCGGCGGCAATTACAGGAATTAAAATTTCCGGAAAGCCTGCAACGTATTCTCAGCGACTACCGGATGCCATCTGGTGCGATCAAGATTGAGATTACAGAGTCTGTCGCGATGCAGGATCTGGAATTCACTATCAACACGCTGTCGGCTTTGCGCGAAACCGGCACCCAGATCGCGATGGACGATTTCGGTACCGGCTATTCTTCATTGAGCTATCTGGCGCGACTGCCACTGGACGCCGTTAAGATTGACCGCGCATTTATCAGCGGCGTCACCGATGGCGGGAGCAACCGCGCCCTGGTCGATGCGATTCTGGGGATCGCCCGCTCGCTGGGCCTGACCGTGATCGCCGAGGGCGTAGAAACCAAACCGCAATTTGACTACCTGAACGCCGCCGGCTGTGAACAGGCGCAGGGCTATCTGATCAGCCCGCCGCTGCCGGTGGCAGAGTTTTCCTATCTTTTAACCCACGGCCTCGACTGGTAACAGCAATCGAGAATCGCCGGTTGCTGGTGTATAGTGCGCGCCGCGAAAACCCGTATTTTCAGCCCCGACCGGAGTTCCGATGCCCCGCGACATTATCGTCACCAGCGCCCTGCCCTACGCCAATGCCCCGCTCCATCTCGGGCATATGCTGGAGGCGATTCAAACCGATATCTGGGTGCGGTTTCAGAATGCGCGCGGCAATACCTGCCGCTATTTTTGCGCCGACGACGCGCATGGCACGGCGATCATGCTCACCGCCGAAAAGGCGGGTATCACGCCGGAACAACAAATTGCCAAAATTCAGGCGAGCCATGAGGCTGATTTCGACGGTTTCTTAATCAAGTTCGACAACTATTATTCTACCCACAGCGACGAATGCAGGGAGTTATCCGCGTCGATCTATCAATCGGTACGCGCCGCCGGCCATATCGCCGAACGGGAGATCACCCAGCTATACGACCCGGAAAAGCAGCTGTTTCTGGCCGATCGCTATATCAAAGGCACCTGCCCGCGCTGCAAAACCGAAGACCAGTACGGCGACAACTGCGAAGCCTGCGGCGCCACCTATACACCGGCGGAATTGATCAATCCCAAGTCGGCCATCAGCGGTGCGACACCGGTAGAAAAAGCGTCTACCCATTTTTTCTTCACGCTGCCGGATTTTGCCGACATGCTCCGGGACTGGCTCGCCAGTGGCAGCCTGCAGCCGTCAATTGCCAACAAGCTCGCTGAGTGGCTGGAAAGCGGCCTGCAGGATTGGGATATTTCCCGCGATGCCCCCTACTTCGGTTTCGAAATCCCCGATGCCCCCGGCAAGTACTTCTATGTGTGGCTGGATGCACCGGTCGGCTATATGGCCAGTAGCAAGCAGTGGTGTGACCGCAACAGCGTCGACTTCGACACCTTCTGGGGCGCTGACGCGAAATCCGAGCTGTATCACTTTATCGGCAAGGACATTATTAATTTCCACGGCCTGTTCTGGCCGGCGATGCTGAAAACCGCAGGTTACCGCCTGCCGACCGCGATCTACGCCCACGGTTTTCTCACCGCCAACGGCGCCAAAATGTCGAAGTCACGCGGTACATTTATTCAGGCGTCCACTTATCTGCGCCATATCGCGCCGGAGTACCTGCGTTATTACTTCGCCAGCAAGCTCGGCAGCGGCGTCGACGATATCGATTTAAATCTGGAAGACTTTGTGCAGCGGGTCAATTCCGACCTGGTCGGAAAACTCGTCAATATCGCCAGTCGCAGTGCCAAGTTTGTGCACAAAGGCAATAACGGTACGCTCAGCGCGGAGCTGGATGACGCCGCACTCTGGGACAAACTCACCGGCGCCGGCGCCGCCATTGCCGACGCCTATGAAAACCGCGAGTTCGCCAAAGCAACCCGTGAAATCATGGCGCTGGCGGATGCGGTCAACGAATATTTCGATGCCAACGAACCCTGGAAACTGGCAAAGGACCCGGCCACCGAAGCCAAAGCGGTCGCTGTTGCCTCGCAGTGCATCAACGCCTTTGCGGTGCTGATCACCTATCTGCAGCCGGTACTGCCGCAACTCGCCGCGGCCAGCGCCGGATTTTTGCAAAGCCCGCTGGCGTGGACCGACGATCTGCAACCGCTGCTGAATCACGCTATCGGCAACTACAAACCCTTAATGACACGACTCGATTCGAAGCAGGTGGACGCCGTGATCGAAGACACCAAAGCCGAAGTGGCGGCCCTGAACGCCGGGCCCGCACTGGAACCGGCACTGGCCGCTGAAATTCAGTACGACGACTTCGCCAAAGTCGACCTGCGCATCGCCGAAATCGTCAATGCGGAGCATGTGGCAGGCGCCGACAAACTGCTCAAGCTGACCCTGAGCCTCGGCGCCGACACCCGGCAGGTGTTCGCCGGGATTAAATCGGCTTACGAACCGGCCCAACTGATCGGCAAACACACGGTGATGGTGGCCAACCTCGCACCGCGCAAAATGAAGTTCGGCATGTCTGAGGGTATGGTGCTGGCGGCGGGCCCGGGCGGCGGCGATATCTACCTGCTGGAGCCCCACGCCGGGGCAAAACCCGGAATGCGGGTGATGTAAGCGTTCCAAAATACTGTTAAGTATTTGTAATACATAGATATTTTAAATTGAACGCTTGA
>JBFJYC010000024.1:0-19204 GCA_041622815.1 Spongiibacteraceae bacterium
CGATATGGTGCTGATTGATACGCCGCCGGCTTTGGCAGTCACCGATGCCAGCGTTGTCGGTGCGCAGGTTGTGGCAACGTTGCTAATCGCGCGTCAGGGGGTAAACCCGCCGGCGGAGATTGAGTACGCCAGATCAAGACTCGACCATGCCGGTGTTGCGGTTAAAGGCGCGGTGCTTAACGGCGTGCAGCGCTCCACATCCAAGTACGGCCACGATCGCTACAAATACTACCAGTACGACTACAGCTCCGAATAATCGCCGTCGTCATCCATGCGCAACTCCTTGATCTTACGGGTCAGGGTATTGCGCCCCCAGCCGAGTTTTAATGCGGCATCGCGGCGTCGCCCGCGGGTGTGTTCCAGTGCTGCTTCAATCATGACTTGTTCAAACAGTGGTATTGCCGTGTCGAGAATTTTATCTTTGCCGGCACCGAGTTCACGCTCCGCCCAGCTGCGCAGCATATCGGCCCAGTCGCCGGTGTCGGCAGTGCTGGTCTGTGCTTTTTGCATCAGCTCCGGCGGCAGATCATCAATATGAACTTCCCGGCCAGAGGCCATCACGGTTAGCCAGCGACAGGTATTTTCCAGTTGCCGCACGTTGCCGGGCCATTCCAGCGTGCACAGGTAAGCCAGCGTCGCTTCGCTGAGTTGTTTTGGTTCGACGTTAAGTTCGTCAGCGGCGATCTTAAAAAAGTGCTGCATCAGCTGTGGTATATCTTCGCGCCGTTCTGCCAGCCTGGGCAGGTGGACGCGAATCACGTTGAGGCGGTGATACAGGTCTTCCCGGAATTTATGTTCCTTGACCAGTGTTTCCAGATTCTGATGGGTTGCGGCGATGATTCTGACATCGGCTTTCACCGGCGTATGGCCGCCGACCCGGTAAAACTCGCCGTCGGCTAAAACCCGCAGCAAGCGGGTTTGCGTGTCCGCCGGCATATCGCCGATCTCATCCAGAAACAGGCTGCCGCCGTTGGCCTGCTCAAAGCGACCGACCCGCATGCTGGCGGCGCCGGTAAACGCGCCTTTTTCATGGCCGAATAGTTCGGACTCCATCAGGTCTTTGGGGATCGCCGCCATATTTAGCGCGATAAACGGCTGGTCTGCGCGCGGACTGTGCCGGTGTAATGCGCGGGCGACCAGCTCTTTGCCGGTGCCGGATTGGCCGTTAATCAATACCGTGATGTTTGATTGTGCGAGGCGGCCGATGGCGCGGAACACCTCCTGCATCGCCGGTGCTTCGCCGATAATTTCCGGTGCTTCGTCGGTAACGTCCGCCTCGGTGCCGATGCGCGCTTTGTTGGAAAAATTCAGTGCCCGTCGTGTGGTGGCGACCGCTTCATCGACGTCGAAAGGTTTTGGCAGGTATTCAAATGCGCCGCCCTGATAGGAGGCGACCGCGCTGTCCAGATCGGAGTGCGCGGTGGTAATGATGACCGGCAGACCGGGGTGGCTCTCGCTGATTCGCGACAGCAGTTGCAGGCCGTTGAGGCCGGGCATGCGGATATCGCTGATCACCACATCGGGGGTGTCCTGCTCGAGGCCGGCGAGCATCAGGTCGCCGCTCTCGTAGCTTTGTGTTTCAAACCCCGCCTGATTGAGGGCGCGTTCCAGTACCCAGCGAATCGAGCGGTCGTCATCGGCGATCCAGACCGTGTTAGTCCGTGTCATCGGTATGCTCCATAGGAATTAATAAAGTAAATTCGGTGTTGCCGGGTTCGCTATTAAATTCAATCAGGCCGTGGTGGCGGTTGATGATTGATTGTGCGATCGACAGGCCCAGTCCGGAGCCGTTGGGGCGGCCGCTGACCATGGGAAAGAAAAGGGATTCGACCATATCCGGCGCCACGCCGGGCCCGTTGTCGGTCACCGACACTGCGCAGACCAGCCGGTGGCGCCGAGTACCGAGCGTCAGCTGGCGCCGGGTGCGGGTGCGGATGATGATTTTCGGCGGTGCAGAGGCGGGGTTGTTGCTAACGGCTTGCACGGCATTGCGGACTATATTCAGGCAGGCCTGTATCAGTTGTTCGCTGTCGCCGGACAGCATTGGAATACTCGGGTCGTAATCGCGACAGAACTGGACCTTGCCCTGACATTCGGCCTCGCCGAGATAACGGACCCGTTCAACCACTTCATGAATATTCAGCTCGGAAAATTTCGGCGCGCGGTTCGGCCCCAGCATGGTATCGACCAGCGTTCGCAGGCGGTCGGCCTCCTCAATAATAATATTGGTGTATTCCTGCAGCTCGGTATCGGGCAGCTCGCGGGCCAGCAGTTGGGCGGCCCCGCGCAGACCGCCCAGCGGGTTCTTTACTTCGTGTGCGAGGCCGCGCAGCAGTGCCTGCGTGTTTTGTTGAGATGAGAGCAGGCCCTCTTCGCGGCTGATGCGCAGCAGCCGGTCCAGCGGCTGCAACTCCATAATCAGGCCGCTGATACGCTCGTTGTTTATGACCGGCGTCACGACATAGTCAACGGTGATGGTCTCGCCATTATTCAGGCGAATGCTGGTTTCCCGCTTGGTGTACGAGGTCTCGCCTACGGCGGCCTCAGACAGCCGCGCGCCGGTGGCTTCGGCTTCGGTAAACAGGTCTTCGACCGTATGCCCGAGCAGGCGTGCGCCGGATACTGCCAGCAACGCTTCCGCGGCAGGATTGACATAATTCACGCGTAACGCGGTATCAAACATCAGCACCGCCGTGGTGAGGTTGTCGAGAATATGGTGGTGTCGGCGCTCGGGCGGCATCGGCTCGTTGGTTTTGATGGCTTGCAGTTATCCGGTTTAGCAATAAACGGGCCAGTCAATGCCCCGCGGCCCTGCCTCTGTGAGGCAGGGCTGCTGCGGCTGGTGCGGGGAGCGGGCTGGCCGCGTTAGTGCGCGAATGCACTATTATAGTGCATTCGGAGGGCGGAAGGTGGATTGCCTGCTTCGGCGGGTCGTCAGCCGCCGCGTTTGCCGGGCCAGTAGACGAAAATGGGGACGGTATCCGAACTGCTGACCGTGGTATCCCCGTCGCGCAATTCGGCTTGCAAAGTGTGCGCACCGCGGGCGATCCGGTCGAGGGTAAAACTGGAGTTGGAGGATTCCGCCACCGGCACGCCGTCAAGCAGCAGGCGCACACGTTGCTGTGCGCCGGGCGCCGGATCTATCCGGGTGATAATCTCAGTGGGCGCGAGGCCGTTGGCGATAATGCTGTCGGGTGCCGGCTGCAGAATCCGGATGCTCCAAGTGGTGCCCCGGGTATCGGGGCGTTGGCGTTGTTGCTGCTGCCAGCGCTGCGGTGGCGAGACCGTGTTGGTGCGGTCCAGCGGCACCCATTCGCCGCCGCGATAGGGTTGGTCGCTGAAGCTGACATTGCCGTCTTTGTCGACGTGTTTGTAGATTTCCGCGGCGGCGGGCATAGCGGCAGCGGCAAGGGCAACAAAATATATCAGCGGCAGGCGTTTCATCCGCTGATTATATAGCGCGTTGACGCTCCCGCGACATTATTGCGGGCACAAAAAAGCCCGCCGAATTGGCGGGCTTTTTCGGCGCAGTAAGCGCTCACATCGGCAGTTTAGACGCTGTAGTACATGGCAAACTCGACCGGGTGAGTGGTCATTGCTAGGCGCTCGATTTCCTCGCGCTTGAGGGCGATGTAGCCGTCGATCATGTCGTCGTCCATTACGCCACCGGCGGTCAGGAAGGCGCGATCCTTGTCGAGTGCGTCCAGCGCTTCATCGAGGCTGCTGGCCACGTGCGGAATAGCCGCTTCCTCTTCCGGCGGCAGATCATACAGATCCTTGCTGGCAGCTTCGCCCGGGTGGATCTTGTTCTGAATGCCGTCGAGACCGGCCATCAACATCGCGGTGAAGGCGAGGTAGGGGTTGGCGGTTGAATCCGGGAAGCGGACTTCAACGCGGCGTGCCTTGGCACTGGCCACAAACGGGATGCGGATCGATGCAGAGCGGTTCTTGGCCGAGTAAGCCAGCAGAACCGGTGCTTCAAAGCCCGGTACCAAGCGCTTGTAGGAGTTGGTTGAGGCGTTGGCAAAGGCGTTGATCGCCTTGGCGTGCTTGATGATGCCGCCGATGTAGTACAAGGCTTCGTCGCTAAGCCCCGCATAGCCGTCACCGGCCATGACGTTTTCGCCTTTTAGTGCGATCGACTGGTGAACGTGCATACCGCTGCCGTTATCGCCGACAATCGGCTTCGGCATAAAAGTTGCCGTTTTACCGTAGGCGTGAGCGACGTTATGGACGCAGTATTTGAGAATCTGCACTTCGTCCGCTTTGCGGGTCAGTGTGGCGGCGCCGACACCGATTTCACACTGGCCGGCGGTGCCGACTTCGTGGTGATGTACTTCAATCTCAAGGCCCATTGATTCCATGGCATTACACATGGCGGCGCGCAGGTCGTGTAGCGAATCTACCGGAGGAACGGGGAAGTAGCCGCCTTTAACGCCGGGACGGTGCCCGATGTTGCCTTCGTCGAAAGACTGATTAGACGCCCAGGCGCCTTCTTCAGAATTGATGTGGTATCCGGCTGAATTCATGTCAGCGTGCCATTTCACGTCGTCGAACACGAAGAACTCGGGCTCCGGTCCGAACAGCGCGGTGTCGGCGATGCCGGTGCTTGCCAGGTAGGCTTCAGCGCGCTGCGCGATAGAGCGCGGGTCGCGATTGTAGCCGGTCATGGTGTTCGGCTCAAGAATGTTACAGCGCAGGTTGATGGTGTTCTCGTCGGTGAACGGATCCACAACCGCCGACGCATCGTCAGGCATCAGTACCATGTCGGATTCGTTGATGCCCTTCCAGCCGGAGATAGAGGAGCCGTCAAACATTTTGCCCTCCTCAAAGAAACCTTTATCGATTTCAGTGGCGGGAATAGTGACGTGCTGCTCTTTACCCTTGGTGTCGGTGAAGCGCAGGTCGACCCATTTAACTTCATTATCTTTGATCAGCTTCAGAGTATTCTCTGACATGGTTGGTCCTCCGGTGATTA
This sequence comes from Spongiibacteraceae bacterium, assembly GCA_041622815.1. Taxonomy (GTDB): domain Bacteria; phylum Pseudomonadota; class Gammaproteobacteria; order Pseudomonadales; family Spongiibacteraceae; genus JBFJYC01. The sequence goes on from JBFJYC010000024.1 coordinate 4,979, forward strand.
ATCAGGGTGAGCGGATAGCCGCGCACCGGTTCTTGTGCAGCTCAATACAGCAATTGCCGTGCCATTATGAAAATTCGCGTAGCCGCGCTAACTGACTGATTTACAGGGAGTTGCGAACTTACGACCCACAATTGAGCATGCGAGTGCACCACTGGTGTGCGCATGAATCAAAAATGTATCAAAATGGTGCAATAACGACGCGCCTGAAATCGGGTCGCGGCGTAAAAGCAGCGCAGACTTTAGGCGGTGTCGACTCCGGATGCAACGTATACGCGGCGCGCAGGGCTATAATGCCGCGCTTTCCCCGCTGGTTTCCCCTCGCTCAAGGCTCCGATGAAGTACGTTATAAAGTTTTTCCCCGAAATTACGATTAAAAGCCGTCCGGTGCGGCAGCGCCTGGCCGCCCGTTTATGCGACAACATCAATCGCGTATTCAGGGCGGAGGGCATATCAGCGCAGGTCAACAAACAGTGGGATAAGTTGGTTGTGGTGCTTGCCGACGCAGCAGACGCGCCCGCTGCCAGCGATATCCTCAGCAGAATTTCGGGCATTGCCTCGTTTTTGGATGTCGCGGAATTCGAGCTCACCGATGTCGACGCCATCTTCCGGCAAACGCTGGATTTATGGGGTGCGCGCCTGGCGGGCAAATGCTTTGTTGTGCGCTGCAAGCGCGTCGGCGACCACAGTTTCAGCTCGCAGGACGTTGAGCAATATGTCGGCGGTGGCCTGCTCGAACATAGCGATGCCGCCGGCGTCGACTTACGCAATGCCGATATTACTGTGTCAATTGAAATCCGGGACGAGCAGGTGTTTATCGTCAATGAGCGCCACAAAGGCTTGGGCGGATTTCCCGTTGGCGGCATCGAGCCGGTGCTGTCATTAATCTCCGGCGGTTTCGATTCGACAGTTGCCAGCTTTCAGAGTATGCGCCGCGGTATGCCGACGCATTTTTGTTTTTTCAACCTCGGCGGGCGCGAGCACGAGCGCGGCGTGAAGGAGATGGCCTGGTTTTTGTGGTCGCGCTACGGTTCGGCGCAACCGGTCAAGTTCGTGACGATACCCTTCGACGGCGTGGTCGCTTCGATTCTGGAAAACGTCAGCAACTCGCAAATGGGCGTGGTGCTAAAACGGCAGATGTTCCGTGCTGCCGCAGCGGTTGCTGACAAGGCCGGCTTGCATGCGATCGTCACCGGCGAGAGTGTGGCGCAGGTTGCGAGTCAGACGCTGGTTAACCTCAGTGTTATCGACTGTGCGATAGATACATTGGTGTTAAGGCCGCTGGCGATGATGGATAAAGACGACATCATTGGTGTCGCCCGTGACATCGGTGCCGAATCCCTGTGTGCGCAAATGCCGGAGTATTGCGGTGTGATTTCGGTTAAGCCGACCACCAAGGCGCGCCTTGACCGGATCGAGGATGAAGAGTCACGTCTGGATCCGCAGGTGTTTGCCGATGCGCTGGCGGCGGCGACTGTCGAGGGGATCGACAATCTGACCCTGTCGGAAATGAGTGCGGCACCCGAAACATTATCAGTGCCGGTTGTAGGCGCTACGCTGCTGGATGTACGTCACCCCGATGAGGTTGAAAGAAGGCCGCTTAATCTGCCCGGTGTCGAGGTGGTGAAACTGCCGTTCTATCAGTTGCACAGCAAAAGTGCCGATCTCGATAAGTCCCGCAGCTATATGCTGTACTGCGACAAGGGCGTGATGAGTCGCATGCATGCGGCACAGATGATGGAGGAGGGCTTTCAGAATATCCGGGTCTACCGCCCGGCACCACCGGGTTAATGCGCCGGCCGCTTGCAGAATTTGCGTAGACAGGCAAAGCTGCGTCCTCCGCAAATAACGAACCTGAAATTACTGAAGGGATGTTGCTATGTTTTTGCTTTTAATCTCGGCGGCGCTATTACTAGCTGGTCTCGGCTTGTTGGCGTCTTCAGGCAGAGATAACAGCGGTCGTATGAAGCTCACCGGTTTTACCATGCTCGCCGGTTCGCTTGTTGCATTGGCGGCGGCATCAGTTGTCACTGTGCCGGCCGGGCACGCCAAAGTGGCAACGCTTTTCGGTAAAGTAAAAGACATACCGTATACGGAAGGGCTGCACTTCCCGGTGAATCCTTTGTTAAAGATGACCGAGTTCGATTTGCGTCAGAAAACGCATAAGGAAACTGCGGGCATTCCTTCCGAAGACAAACTGATTACGCAAATGGACGTGTCGGTGCAGTACCGCACCATCGGCGCAATGGTACCGGATATTCTGCGCAATACCGGTAAGCCGGAAGATGTGATCGCGGTGCATCTGGTACCGAAGCTGCGATCCATTTTGCGCGAACAGGGCAAAGGCGTTGAGCAGGCCCAGGACTTCTTTCTCGAATCGATTCAGCAGCAGTTGCAGACCACGTTGCAGGTCGGCCTTGCCGATTATCTGGTCAGCAAAGGACTGCAGATCGACTCGGTATTGATTCGCGATATCAATCTCCCGGAAGTAATTCGCAAGTCGATCACGGAAACCAAGAAGCGTGAGCAGGAGGTGCTCAAGCAGCGTGCCGAGCTGGAACGATTTGCGACCGAGCAGGATCAGAAGGTTAAGCAGGCCGAATCAGAACTGAAGGCGGCAAGGCTGGAGGCGGAAAAGATCAAAGCGCTGGCGGATGCCGAGGCATACAAAATAGACGCTATCAATAAGATGCTCGCGCGCTCGCCGAACTATATCGAACTGAAAAAAGTGGAGCAGTGGAACGGCGTACTGCCGGTTTATACCGGCGGGGATAATATTCCGATGATCGATTTGCGCGGCGCGAAGCGCGGCAAGTAGCCGGGTCTATACAATGATTCTCGAAGTCGCTGTGCTCGATATTAAGCCCGGGCAGGAGCAGGAGTTTGAAGCCGCGTTTGTGCAGGCGCAGCAGATAATCAGTAGCATGAGTGGCTACGAATCACATCAGCTACAGCGGAGCTTGGAGAAAAGCTCCCGATATCTATTGTTGGTTTACTGGAGTACTTTGGAGGCGCACACGATTGGTTTTCGTGGCGCCCCTGAGTATCGGAAATGGAAAGATTTATTGCATCATTTTTATGAGCCGTTTCCTGAAGTTGAGCATTACGCGAAGGTTTTACCTTAAGCCTGAGCTTTTTTCCTGACGTTGTTTGTTCCGTTGCGCAGGCCTGGGAGGATTTATGAAGATCGCTGTTCTGTCGCGTAACCCGCGATTGTATTCCACGCGCCGGTTGGTTGAGGCAGCGGTTGAGCGTGGCCACAAGGCACATGTCTACGACGCACTCCGTTGCTATATGAATATCGCATCGGGTAAGCCCGAGATTCACTATCGCGGCGAAGCGTTGGAAGGTTACGACGCGGTGATACCGCGAATCGGCGCGTCGATCACCTTCTACGGCACTGCGGTATTGCGTCAGTTTGAAATGATGGGGGTTTATCCGCTGAATGAATCGGTGGCAATCGCGCGATCGCGGGACAAGCTGCGTTCGGCGCAGCTGATGTCGCGCCGCGGGCTGGGGTTGCCGATAACCGGATTTGCGAATGCGCCTGATGATACCGGTGACCTGATTAATCTGGCCGGCGGCGCGCCGCTCGTCGTTAAGCTGATCGAGGGTACACAGGGAGTGGGTGTCGTACTTGCAGAAACCCGTAAGGCGGCGGAAAGTCTGATCGAAGCCTTCCGCGGCCTTAAAGCTCACTTTTTGGTTCAGGAATTTATTGAGGAAGCCGGTGGTGCCGATATCCGCTGCCTGGTTGTCAGCGGCAAAGTCGTCGCGGCGATGAAGCGACAGGCAAAAGAAGGTGAATTTCGTTCGAATCTTCACCGTGGCGGTACCGCGCAGGTTGTCAGGCTGGCACCGGAGGAGCGCGCAGCGGCAGTTAAAGCCGCCAAGGTCATGGGGCTCAACGTCGCCGGTGTCGACATACTGCGCTCGGACCGCGGACCGTTGATTATGGAAGTTAATTCTTCGCCGGGCCTTGAGGGGATCGAGAATGCGACCGGCAAAGATGTCGCCGGTATGATTATTAAAATGATTGAGCGGGATGCCCGGCCGGGCCGCACGCGAACCAGGGGTGCTTAGTGTCAGAAATTATTACGATCGGCGATATCGATGTCGCGCGCGGCGAGCGAATGCAGATCGATCTGCCGGTCGCCGACTTGTACAACGGCGCGCGCTTGCATATGCCGGTGGAAGTTATACGCGGTCGCCGGGACGGGCCGGTGTTGTTCGTTTCGGCCGCAGTGCATGGTGACGAAATCAATGGCGTGGAAGTGATTCGCCGTTTGTTGCAGTTGTCGCTGCTAAAAAAATTGCGCGGTACATTGATCGCGGTGCCGGTGGTCAATGTCTACGGCTTTCTCAATCTGTCGCGTTATCTTCCGGACCGGCGCGACCTGAATCGTTCATTCCCCGGCAGTGAGCGCGGCTCGGTTGCCGGCCGTCTGGCGTGGATATTCAATCAGGAAATTGTCAGCAAATCCGACTGCGGCATCGATCTGCATACCGGTGCAATTCATCGTAGCAACCTGCCGCAGATCCGCGCCAATCTCGATGACCCAGAAACTTTACGCATGGCCAGAGCCTTTGGCACACCGGTAATGATTAATGCCAACCTGCGCGACGGCTCATTGCGGGAGTGCGCAGCGGAGCAGGGTATTCCGATGTTGCTCTACGAAGCGGGCGAAGCGTTGCGTTTTGATGAGACCAGTATCCGCGCGGGTGTGCGCGGGGTGATCAATGTGATGCGCGAGCTCGGTATGTTGCCGGCGCGCAAATCAAAAAGTGTGGAGGCGGTAACTGCGCGTTCGTCTTCCTGGGTGCGGGCCGGCAAAAGCGGCATATTGACGACGCATGTGGCCATCGGTGACCGGGTAGAAAAAAACGGTTTGCTGGCAAAGATCGCAGACCCCTTTGGTCAGAACGCTGCCGAGCTGCGCTCAGATGTCCGGGGTCTGGTCATCGGCCGGACTAATCTGCCGCTGGTGACCGAAGGTGATGCAATATTTCATATCGCCCGTTTTGAAAGCGCCGCCGAAGCCGGCGCCAAAGTTGAACTGTTTCAGGAAGTGCACGATATTAAAACCGAGCTGGATTCCGATCGCCCGGTAGTTTAAATCAGCGCACTTCTGGCAGATTTTCCCGTGCGTAAAGTGCGGTGGCATTGTCCCCGGCCGCGGTCCCGAGCAGCCACGACTTTGCCGGGTTCACCACACAGCGGTCGCGCATTGCAGTGCGGCCGAGCAGCACCCGGAATTTCATGCTGTCGCGATTGGTGAGCGTCAATTCGATGTCAAAGCGCTCGCCGGCCAGCTGCAAGGCGGTGGTGATGACCGGCCGCAATTCGGTGTGGCCACCGGAATCGGTAACCGGCCGCTCGTCGGACTGCTTCACTTCGCGCCACACTACAATATCGTTGTTGTCTTTCACCGGATGTAAGCCGATGCGCAGCCACGGTTGTCCGCCCTCGCTGAACTTCTGCACATCGAAGGCGTGCAATGCCGAGCTGCGCGCACCGGTATCGACTTTTGCAATCAGTGCCGGCAATTGCATGTCGGGCAGCGCCAGCCATTCACGCCAGCCGAGTTCGGTAAGCGGGCTGTTAATCATGTGCCCGTTACGGGCATCGGGGTGTGTTGCATCTGCAGCAGCCACTGCTCCAGCGGATCAATTTTTAACGGCTTCCAGTTGTCGATCCGCTGGGGTAGTAGTCGCAGTAGCAGATAGAGTACCAACGGGTTGTGAGTAAGTCCGCAATGACTGGCACGAATGCGGATGTTCTGGCATTGGTTGCCGGTGTTGGCATCGACGCAAAGGCGCCAGTCTACAACGCCGTCGGAGCGGGTATAGATTGAGGTGAAGGGCACCGGGGGGGTGTTGTTGGCCAGCTCGGATTTCTCCGCTATTTCATCGTTGGTCGGGTTGAGTAAATCGTACAGGCGTCGCACCGCCTGATTAACCTCTTCCTTTTGCTCCAGCGTGATATTAAACGGAGAGCCGAGGGTAATCACCTGCCTGACCAGGGCAGGTTCGGTGTTTGCGATTGCGCGGCAATAGACACCGCCGAGGCTCCAGCCAATCAGGGTGACCGGTTTGCCGGTGTCATTGCACAGTCGGATAACCCGGCTCATGGTTTTATCGAACAGGTCCTGACGCATGCCGACATTGGTGCCATTGCCCCAGCCTTCCGCGCGGTAGCCCATTCTGGTTAACGAACGGCGCAGCTGCGCGGTGAACAGGTCAGAGGCCATGAAGCCAGGCACTACCAGAACCGCGTGATCATCACCTTCGCTAATACCATGAATCAGGGGCCGCACGGCATTGAAGACCGCGGCCTCCATCAATGCGCGCATTTCAATCAGCGTATGTAGAAAGCGGGGCTTTTTGTTTCGGGCCATTGCATAATCTCCGGCCAGCCCCGGTCGGCGTGTCAATTCGCCGGTTAGCGCTGTGCATATAGCTTAACTATATGAATATTAGACTATTTTTAGGGAATTACCGAATTTACACCACAACCTACAACGTGATCGGACTGCAGCTGTGAGCGCGGTCACGGAATCTATCTGTCTGGAGACTTTGGCGGCCTGCAAGGAGGCGGGCGTGATCCTCGCCCGCAGCGCCGGTCAGGCCGCGGAAATCAACCGCCGCTTGCGCGATGCGGCCGCGGCCGATGCTGCAATCGAGCAGTGTGTAGCGATGGAAATGTCGCGCTGGGCGGCACAACTTTGGGACGCGGGCGCAGCGCCGCTCGTGGTATTGCGGCCGGTGCAGCTGCAGGCGCTGGCGCGTCAGGTCATCCGGGATTCGAAATTACTGCCTTCGCAGGTGTTGGCCACCGCCGCGATCGAACTACAGTTTCTGGCCGCCTTTGCACTGGCGGAAGATTATTGCATCAACGATGACGCGCTGCCCCGCGGCATATTGCGCACACCCGAGCAGGCGGCATTTGTGGCGTGGCGGTCAGGCTTGCGCGAATCGCTGGCCGCGCAACAGAGTCTCGCTTCGGCGCAGCTATGCAGCGCATTGGCAGCGGCTGGTCTGCAGGACTGCAACGTGCTGCCGCGCAGATTAGTGTTGGCACCGGGTTATACACCTTCAGCGGCGGCGCAACTGCTGATCGGTGCTGCGCGCGCCGCCGGGGTTGCCATTTTACAACTGGAAGACTTCGGCGGTGCTAGCGGCGTATGCGTCAAATATGTCGCCGCTGAACCCGCGTCAGAAGCAGAGGCGGTGGCGCGCTGGCTGGCGCAACTGTATGCATCAAGCTCATCGCAACTGCCGCTGCGCACCGCGGTTGTGCTGCCGGAGGGACAGGATATCCGCGGCACCCTGGATCGCGCTCTGCAGCGTTATTTACACGCGGAATTGTTGGTGCCTGCGGCGGCCGGTGATTATTTTCTGGAGCCGTGGCAGTTCGCCGATAGCGGCGGTCTTGCTGATTTCCCGGTGGTACAAATCGCGCTCGATATCATCGGTCTGTGCGCGGGGATGGTGCCGCTGGAGCAGTTGAGCCGCGTGTTGCGTAGCGGCTTTATCGCCGCTGCGGAGAGTGAGCGGGTCGCCCGCGCCGACATTGACCGGCGCCTGCGCGAGGAATTGCCGGGCCGGGTGCGGTTGGCACTGGCTGCGAGCCGTTTGCGCGGCGATACGCCGCCGGCCGCGTGGCAGCCGTTTGCCGCATTGCTGGAGCTGTTGGGCGAAATGCCGAGACGGGATTCCCCCGCGGCCTGGGCCGGGCAGTTCAACCTCATGCTGAAAGCAAGCGGCTGGCCGAATCGTGATTCCGGTGACGGCGTGGTGGATCAGTGTCGCAAAGCGCTGGCTCAGGCACTGGATGTGCTGCGTTCGCTGGATCATTGCCTGCCGGAGTTAAGTGCCGGTGAGGCGGTGCAATGGCTGCGGGAAATTGTCGCCGGTAAGCGGTTTGAATTGCGGCGTGAGCAACCGGCGCCGATTCAAATTCTGAGTTTTGATTCTGCAGCAGATGCCGGATTTGACGCGGTCTGGGTGATGGGGCTGACCAATGCCGCGTTTCCCCGGTCGTGTTTTTATTCGCCGTTTATACCGGCCGCGGTATTGGCGGCGGCGGGTGTGCCCCGCACCGACGCCCGCGCAGCGCTGGCGGAGGATCAGGCGCAAATGCAATTGCTGCTGCGCGCCGCGCCACAGATTTGTATTTCCCACGCCGCCCACGACGGCAACGAGGTGGTCTGGATGCCCTCTCCGCTCGTGGATTGGCAGTGCCCTGAGGTGGATTTGCAGGCGCTGCCCGCGGTGCAGTGGCAGGCGCAGTTTGCGATGCCTGCCACCGATGAGGTTGAGGCGATGTCGGCGGCGGAAACCAAGCGGCTTGCCGGCGGCAGCGGTATTTTTCGCGATTATGCGCTAAGCCCTTTTGTTGCGTTTTGCCGTTACCGTTTAAAGCTGCGTCCTTTCCCGGTCACCAGTGACGGGCTCGATCCCGCTACTCAGGGTAATTGGGTGCATGACGCACTGGAATTTATCTGGCGCGAATTAAAAGACAGCACATCGCTGCAGGCACTTTCTGACGCTGAATTACAGGTATTGGTCGGGCGTGCACTCGATGCTGGTCTGCCGGCGCACCTCGCCTTCGACGACTGGCACGGCGAAGTATTGATGCAGATAGAGCGGGAGCGATTGCGCAGCGTGCTTTCAGAGTGGCTGGAATATGAAAAAACCCGGGCGCTGCCGTTTGCAGTGGTGCGCAACGAGTCGGAAACCAAAACAGAATTATACGGCTTGCCGCTCACGCTAAGACTGGATCGGGTCGACCGCATTAGCGGTGATAAGACGATCGTTATCGATTACAAAACCGGTTCCGCGACAAAAGCAAAGCTCAGTCCGGATAAACTTCAGGAGCCGCAGTTACCTTTGTATGCTATTTCAGAAATGAATCTCGGCCAGCCGGTGAATGGCATCGCGCTGGCTCAGGTCAGCGCGAAGCACGGCTACGGTTTTTATCTGATCAGCGATTGGCAAAAAGAACTCGTCGCCAGGTCAGCGAAGTCAAAGTTGGCTTGTGACCCTGCGGGCTGGGCGACGTTTTGTAGCGACTGGGATCAAAGTCTGGCGGCTATTGCCGGCGGCTTTCTCGACGGTGAAATCCGGATGAGCTTCGCCGCCGGCGAGCGTGCGTTTGATTATCAGCAGGACATCGCACCTTATTGGTCTTATATCTCCGCGGAGCCGGTGGATGAGTAGCGCTATGCCGCCCGATCACGCTGCCCGCGAACAAGCGGCCGACCCGTCGCATAGCGTATTGCTGACCGCGCCGGCGGGTTCGGGCAAAACCGGTGTGCTATTGCTGCGCTACCTGCGCTGTCTGCTCTGTGTCGAGTCGCCTGAGCAGGTTGTCGCGATAACCTATACCAAGAAGGCGGCGGCGGAGATCCGGGAGCGGATCATGAATGCGCTGGCCGCAGCGCAGCAACCCCTGGCGGACGATAGCAACGCTTTTGAACAGGCCATGCATGAGTATGCGGCGCAGGTCGTCGCCCGCGATGCGGCGCTTGGTTGGAATTTGTTACAGGATAGCGCGCGCCTGCGGGTGAGTACCATTGACAGCTTTACCGCATCGATAGTGCGGCGGCTGCCGTTATTGTCGGGTATGGGCTCGGCGCGCACCGGCGATGATCAACCCTTGTTGTACCGCGAAGCGGCACTGTCCTTGTTGCGGGAGTGGCAGAAAGGCGGCGGTGGTGAAGCCCTGCAATCCGCAATTAGCAATGTGCTGGCGTATACCGATAATCAGTACGAGCGCTTGTTACCACAGCTGGAATATCTTATCGGGCGCCGCGATCAGTGGCTGTTCGATTTGTTTTCCCAGTCCGACGAGATGCGCGGGCGGGCACTAGCTGAACATTTGCAGGATATTTTTGCAGCGCTGCTGGCACGCTTGCACAAGCTTGGTTTCGCTGCGGTCTATGCCGCCTTACAAACCATCGACAGCGCGGACGAGCACTGGGGCTTTTGTGCGGCGATGCCGGACTTCAGTCAGCTGAGCCCGGACGATATTCCGTTGTTGCGCAGGATTGCCCGCGGTTTGGCGAAGGGCAGCAATCTTGATGAGTTATACCAGCGACGATCGCTAAAACAGTACGCCAAACTGCCGCCTGACTCGACGGCTATAGCTGCGGTTGGCGACTGGGTGGAAGCGATGGAGGCTCAGGGCGATGCCGGTGCCTGTTTCGCCGCGTTGGCGAAGCTACCGGCGACCACGCTGTCGGACACCACTGCCGGTCTGAACGCGGATCTCAGCATTGTCCTGCTGCATTTGCTTACGCACCTGCAACTGCAGTTCGACCAGTTGGGTGAAGCGGATTACTGCGAAATCGCCTTGCGGGCTATCCAGGCCCTGAGCGGCGAGGGTGCCGACGTCGATGTCGACGCCTTACTGCGCGAACAGCGCATAGAACATCTGCTGGTCGACGAGATGCAGGATACCTCGGCCAACCAGTTCAGATTGTTGGAAAGCCTGTGTGCCAACTGGTTACCCGATGACGGCCGCTCAATATTTCTGTGCGGCGACCTGATGCAGTCGATATATGGTTTTCGCGGCGCAGTACCGCGCCTGTTTTCAGCGCTGGCATCGCGCTCGGAATTTGCCAACCGGCCGTTGCGGTCGTTGCAGCTCACCGCCAATTTCCGCTCGGTCGCTGCGGTGGTTGAGTGGTGCAACCGGAGTTTTGAGGTGCTGACCCGCGACGCCGGTGGTCGCCAGCCCTTTGTTGCTGCCGATGCGCAGCTGTCCGGCGACGGTGCCGTCATCGTCAAAGGTTTTGTCACAGCATCGGTGCCGGAAACCATCGCAGTTGAAACAAAAGCGACGCTGGAGATTATCGAAGAGCGCCTGAGTAGCGATGCAGAAAAACCGTCTATCGCGGTGCTGGTGCGCAGTCGCGGTCACTTGGCAGCCTTAACCGATGCGCTCGATAGCAAAGGGATTGCTTACAGCGCGCAGAAAACAGTGTCACTGCAACAGACAGCGCCGATCCGTGGCCTGCTGCATCTGCTGTGGGCACTGTGGCACGGCGCCGACGATGTCGCCTGGGTCGGCGTAGTGCGTGAGCCCTGGGTGGGGTTGGGCTGGGAAGACATACGCCGTTTGCGAAGCGGCGGCGGTGATCTGCGTTCCGCGCTGGCCGATGCGGGACTGTTGCAATCCCTCAGCGCTGAAGGGCAACAACGCTGCGCCCGTCTCAACACCGCCCTCGCCGCTGCGGAAAGCCGCGCGTTCGCAGCGAATCTGTCACTGCTGGTAAACGCGGTCTGGCACGGCCTGGGCGGGCCGGCGCAACTCTCGGATTCCCAGCGAATCGATGTCGAACGGTTTTTTACACTGCTGGACCGTCATGTTGCCGGTGGCATTCTGCAATCGCGGCCGGCGTTCGAGCGGCAGCTTGCCGAGTTGTATGCGGCGCCGGCAGCCGGCGAGGTACAGTTGCTGACCATGCATGGTGCGAAGGGACTGGAGTATGACGTTGTCATCATGCCGCAGTTGGGGCGCAGCCCGCCGCCGGGCAAATTACCGCTGTTTCTGACCCGCGAACTCGGTAGTGATGCGGCGATGGTTGTCGTCACCAAAAGCCAGCAGCCCGATGAAGAGCAGGAATTGCTCTATGGCTACTTCTCGGCGCTGGCGAAGGACGATGCGCGGGACGATACCCTGCGGCTGCTCTATGTGGCCTGTACCAGAGCACGCCGGCAGCTCTATTTGCTCGGATCCGTCAAAGAGACAAAAGCGGGAATTAAACCCGCAAGCGGTTCTTTGCTGGCCGCGATGTGGCCGGCTCTGGAAGCTGACTTTGCTGACCCGGAGGTGCAGCTTGCGGCAGATAACGATGCGCCGGAGGAAGATATATTGTATCCGGTGATTGCGCCGCGCATCGGTCTCGATGCCAGGGTGTCTTTGTGTGAGCCGGTATTGCCGCCGCAGCAGGCGAGTTCTGCGCTCGAGCGTCAGGCGCTCGCCTTTGACCTGATCGGGCTCGAGGACAATATCGAAAGCCGGGCTACCGGGTTGGTTTACCACGAGATGGCGGACCGGATCAGCCGCTTAGCGGCGCAGAGCGGATTGGATGATGTGGCCCCTGCGCTCCCCTTATGGCAGGACGCGATACTCGCCAGGTTGCGCCACCACTGCCATCCGCGGGCGACTCTGGGGCAGAGTGCGGCACGGGTGACGGCCTTGCTCGACAATACGCTCAATTGTGAGCACGGGCGCTGGATTCTGACGCAGCCCGGTCCGGCCTGGAATGAGCAGCCGTTGCTGCGCCGTCACGGGCAGTTATGGCGGCGGCTGGTAATCGACCGTTTGTTCATAGAGGACGGTTGTTGCTGGATCATCGACTACAAAACATCGGGTAGCGACGGTGATGGTACCGGCTTTATCACTGCTGAAGCGGCGCGTTATGCAGCAAAGATGCACAGCTATCGTGAGGCGGTGATCGCCGCGGGCGTGGCGCCGGAGGTGCGGATCGCATTGTATTTCCCGGCATTACAAATATTACATCGCTATCCAGACAGCCCCGTTTGACAGTCTTTTGTCCTTGGCAACGCGCTTGTCAGTCTTCACAATGCGCGCTTCCCCATTTTCATGATTAAACGCCAGCAGGTCGATTTATGGATGCGCAGCAGATTAATGAACTAATTCAGCAGTACCAGCCACAGGTTTTAGCGATGGCCGTTCAGGCGCTGACTGCGATTATCATCTTCTATGTCGGTAAATACATCGCCGGCTTTGTCAGAAGTATGCTGGTGCGGATTCTCACTGCCCGAAAACTCGATGCGACGCTGGTGAGCTTTGTCGGTAGCCTCGCCTATGGTGCACTACTTGCCTTTACCGTCATTGCCGCACTCGCTCAGATTGGTATTCAGACGGCATCGTTTGTCGCGGTGTTGGCGGCGGCGGGTCTGGCGATCGGTTTGGCTTTGCAGGGTTCCCTATCCAATTTCGCCGCCGGTATTTTGCTGATGATATTCCGCCCGTTTAAGGCCGGTGACTTTGTCGAGGCGGCGGGAGTTGCCGGCATCGTCGAGGAGATCGGTATATTTACCACGCAGATGCGCACCGGTGACAACAAGACGCTGATCATTCCCAATAGCCAGGTGACCGATACGGTGATTACCAATTACTCCACCAAACCGACACGTCGGGTCGACCTGGTATTTGGTATCGGCTACGACGATGACATCGATGCGGCGCGCGATGTGATTCGCTCGGTGATCGAGGCGGATGAGCGTATCCACAAGGACCCCGAGCCGTTGATTGTTGTGTCAGCGCTGGCGGATAGCAGTGTGAACTTTACCGTTCGCGTCTGGGTGAACTCAGGTGATTATTGGCCGGTCAACTTCGCGCTCACCGAGGCCACCAAGAAAGCGCTGGATGCCGCCGATATCACTATCCCGTATCCGCAGCGGGACGTGCATATCCATCAGGTTGCAGGCTGATCTGAAGCTGTCGTCAGCTAAACGCCCGGCGTTTAGCTGATCTCGTCTAAAAAGTTGAGCAGTTTGGGTGTCCAGCGGCCGACGTCGGCGGCATCGGCCAGATCGTAAACCCGCACATCCGGCAACAGGTCGTCGAGTAACTCGGCGCTGGATTCAGGGTGCGCCCAGTCGTCCGTCCACGCGAAGATGGCGGTGGGGATATTCAGCTTTTTTAAGTCTGCCATCGGCGGTAAATCTGAGAGTGCTGCACCACGCAATGCGCCATTCATATAGCTTATGTTTGATGATGCGAGGCCGTGTGCCGTCGCCGCGCTCATGGCGCGTTTAACATTTTCGGCTTCGCCCCGCGGCAACAAGTCCAATAGCTTGTAAGGGAGGCGCCCGAGCACGCTGTTTACCGTTGCCATGCGTCGATAGAGGCGCGCCTGTTTCGGGCGGGTGCGCCAGGCGCAGGGTGGTAATACCAAAACCAGCCCGGAAACTTTTTCCGGTGCGCGCCAGGCCGCGGTCAGTGCGGTTGCGCAGCCCATCGAAACGCCGCCCAGAATGGTGGCGCAGTTGTCGTTAAAATCATCGGCCACGGCGAGCATATCGTCGGCGAGATTGGACCACATATAATCTTCCGGTTTGCCACTGCCACCGGAGAGACCATGGCCGCGTGCATCGTAGCGCACCAGCTTGGTATGGCCGGCGATGGCGTCCCAGCTAAATATTTCCGAAGCGGTATCCACCGCGGTGCTGCCCATCAGGCTGTGCCCC
>JBFJYC010000025.1:0-19048 GCA_041622815.1 Spongiibacteraceae bacterium
AATAACTCATCCCACTTGGCGCGGAAAAACTCTTCAGTCGGCCAGATGTCCTCGCTACGCGTTTTTGCCAAAAGGTTGTCGTAAATTGCGGCGTCCCCGCACAGCACCCGCGATTCGAGGAGGTTGGTGGCCACCGTCAGATCTTCAGCGGCAACCGCGAGGCATTCATCCACCGTACGGACGCTATGGCCGATATCGAGGCTGAGGTCCCAAAGAAAGGTGACAAAAGCTTCAAGTTCTTCACGTTCAGCAGTGGTCGGTGTTTGCGGCAGGAGTATCAGCAAATCGATATCGGAGTGGGGGTGCAGCTCACCGCGCCCGTAACCACCGACCGCGATCAACGCTTGTCCGGGGTTGCTGGTCATACACTGCCAGATAGCGATCAGCAGGCGGTCGATATAGTCGGCGCGGGCATTGACCAGTTCGCGGATCGGCGCGCTGGCGCGGAAGCCTTCGTCCAGCCAGGCGGTCAGTTCGGCGATATAGGTTTTGCACAGCAGCAGCCGGTTGTCGGCGCTTTGCACGGATGCGGTAAATACGGCAGCGTCCCGGAGGAGTTCGGGCGGCTCGGCGATGTTATACATTCAGGCGGCAGCTTGGCTGCGGAAAGGTTCGTTGCTGCGCGCAGTGAGCACTTCGACGCCGTCAGCGGTGACTGCCAGCGTGTGCTCCCATTGAGCGGACAGCCGCCCGTCTTTGGTGGTGACGGTCCAGCCGTCGCGGGCATTGAGCCGGGTATGACGTTTGCCGGCATTAATCATCGGCTCAATGGTGAAGGTCATGCCTTCCTGAAGTGCCATGCCTTTGCCGGGTTTGCCGTAGTGCACGATTTGCGGGTCTTCGTGAAACACCTTGCCGATGCCGTGACCGCAGTACTCCCGGACCACCGAATAGTAGTTGCTTTCGGCATAGGTTTGAATGATATGGCCGATATCGCCCAGCGTGGTGCCGGGGCGGACGATATCTATGGCCTTATAAAGGCATTCCTGGGTGATGCCGATTAACCGGGATGCGTGGGGTGCCGGTGTGCCGACCTCAACCATGATGCTGCTGTCGCCGTGATACTCATCTTTGATGACAGTCACGTCGATATTGATGATATCGCCGTTCTTCAGAACTTTTTTATCCGAGGGTATGCCGTGGCAAACCACATCATTGACCGAGGTGCAGACGGACTTGGGGAAGCCCTTGTAGTTCAGCGGCGCCGGAATGGCCTGCAGTTCATTGATAATGTAATCGTGGCAGATCCGGTCGAGCTCGCCGGTACTGATGCCCGGTACAACCAGCGGGGCGATCATTTCCAGCGTGTCCGCCGCCATGCGTCCTGCGACGCGCATTTTCTGAATTTCTTCCGGGGTTTTGATCAATACGGTCATTAATAAGGCTGAGGCTGGGAATCGGGCGCGGCGGATTATAAGGGAATATCCCGGCCAAACCCACAGCGGACCGGCAACATATTGATTTTTTGACTTTTTCCCGGAGCCCGACTGTGGTATAAAGCGCGCCGCGGTAACACGGCTGTGGTCGGATTGCCGCGAAATCTACGCTTTTTTTATTAACGACGCGTATGTTCCGACACACATTCCCGGGTGCTCCGTCAGCGTGCTGGCCGGGTTGGAATGTGGGGGGCATACAAGCCAAAACCCCAACAGGACAAACTATGACTCATGTAAGCATGCGGGATATGCTGCAGGCGGGTGTTCACTTCGGACATCAGACCCGTTACTGGAACCCCAAAATGGCACCGTATATCTTCGGTGCACGTAACAAAATTCACATTATTAACCTCGAACAGACCGTTCCCGCATTTAACGATGCGCTGGATATGCTCGGCCGTTTGGCGGGTAATAAGAACAAGATTTTGTTTGTCGGCACCAAGCGCGCCGCAGGCAAAATTATCAGTGAGCAGGCGACCCGCGCGGGCATGCCTTATGTCAGCCATCGCTGGCTGGGCGGCATGCTTACCAACTATAAGACTATCCGTCTTTCGATCAAGCGGCTGCGCGAGCTCGAAGCGCAAAAAGCTGACGGCACATTTGAGAAGCTGACCAAGAAAGAAGGCCTGATGCGTGAGCGCACGATCGAGAAGCTTGAGCGTTCGATCGGCGGTATCAAGGATATGGCCGGCCTGCCGGATGCACTGTTCGTCATCGATGTAGATCATGAGCGCATTGCCGTTCAGGAAGCGAACAAGCTGGGTATTCCCGTTATCGGTATTGTCGACAGTAACAGCAACCCTGACGGTATCGATTACGTCATTCCTGGCAATGACGATGCCATCCGCGCAATCAAGCTGTTCGTTTCTGCAGCGGCCGATGCCATTATCGCGGCACAGGCGGAAGCCAATATCGGTCAAGGCAAAGACGAGTTTGTTGAAGTCAGCGCGGAACCGGCAGAGACGGAAGCCGCAGAAGCTGCACCGGCACCGGCAGAAGCTGCGCCTGCAGCTGAGGCACCTCCCGCAGCCGCTGAATAAAGCGTCCGGGAATACCCAATCATGCCGGCTTCGTGCCGGCACAACGACAGAAACCGCTGTGCCTTCAGGTACGGCGACACGAGGTACAGGAAAATGGCAGCAGTTACTGCAGCAATGGTTAAGGAGCTCCGCGAACGCACCGGGCTCGGCATGATGGAATGTAAAAAGGCGTTGGTTGAATCCGACGGCAATATCGAAACAGCAATCGATGAGCTGCGTAAGTCCAGTGGCATGAAGGCGGCTAAAAAAGCTGGCCGGACAGCGGCAGACGGCGTTGTCGCCGCTAAAGTTGCCGACGACGGCAGTTTCGGTGTGATTGTTGAAGTTAACAGTGAAACCGACTTCGTAGCGCGTGATGAGAACTTCCTCGGTTTTGTCAGTGCCGTGGTCGAAGCTGCATTCGCAGCGCGTACCGAGAACGTGGAAGAGCTGATGGCAGGTGATCTCGAAGAGGCGCGCACCGCGTTGGTTCAGAAGATCGGCGAGAATATTTCTGTGCGTCGCGTCCGGGTGCTGGTCGCTGAAGACGGTGTAGTGGGTGCCTATGTGCATTCCAACAACCGCATCGCGGTGCTGGCCGTATTAGCCGGTGGTGACGCCGATACCGCTAAGGATGTTGCCATGCATGTTGCGGCCGCCAACCCCAAGGTTGTGAAGCCCGAAGATATGGATGAAGAGACAGTCGCACGCGAGCGTGAAATCTATACAGCTCAGGCACAGGAAAGTGGTAAGCCGGCAGAAATTATCGAAAAGATGATCGAAGGCAAGGTCAGGAAGTTTCTCGCCGAGCAAAGTCTGGTCGAGCAGCCCTTTGTCAAAGACCCGGACCAGAAAGTCGGGAAAATGCTGTCGGCAGCATCGGCCCGCGTTGTATCCTTCAGCCGCTTCGAAGTTGGTGACGGCATCGAGGTAGAGGAAGTTGATTTCGCTGCTGAAGTAGCCGCGCAGCTGAAAGGATAATCTTCCAAGTTTATTATCGGAGTAACACAGCATGCCGAATCAGGGTCGCGATAAGAAGTACAAGCGGATTCTGCTGAAAATGAGCGGCGAGGCGCTGATGGGCGACCTTGGCTTCGGCATTGATCCCAGTGTGCTTGACCGCATGGCGCTGGAGGTCGGTCAGCTGGTTGGTATCGGCGTGCAGGTCGGGTTGGTGGTTGGCGGCGGTAATTTATTCCGCGGTGCCAAACTTCAGAAAGCCGGGCTTGACCGTGTTGCCGGCGACCATATGGGTATGCTGGCAACGGTCATGAACGCGCTTGCGCTGCGCGATGCGCTTGAGCGCAGTAATATAAAAAGCTCGCTGATGTCTGCGATACCCATGGGCGGTATCGTTGATCATTACGACCGGCGCAAAGCAATACGCAAACTTGAAAGCGGTGAGGTGGTGATATTCGCCGCCGGCACCGGCAATCCGTTTTTTACCACCGATTCAGCGGCCTGCTTACGTGGCATAGAGATCGACGCAGATCTGGTCCTCAAGGCGACTAAAGTAGACGGCGTCTACGATTCCGATCCTGCGACCAACCCCGATGCTGTTAAATACGATCGTCTTACCTACGATGAGGTTCTGGACAAAAAGCTGGAAGTTATGGATCTGACGGCAATCTGTCTGTGCCGGGACCATGATTTACCGCTGCGGGTATTTGATATGGGACAAATCGGTGGTCTGCTGAGCATTGTGGTCGGCACCCAGGTGGGTACGCTGATCTCGGCGACCACCCAAGACTGAAAGGACGCCAGCCATGTTGGAAGAGTTTAAAGAAGAAGCCGAAGACCGGATGAAAAAAACGCTGACGGCGCTCGGTACCAATTTTAACAAGATACGCACCGGGCGGGCGCATCCGAGCCTGCTTGATAATCTGCGTGTCGACTACTACGGCTCGGAAACACCGCTGAGTCAGGTTGCCAATATTGGTATCGAAGATGCGCGGACCCTGACGGTGACGCCCTGGGAAAAGAATCTGGTGCCGGTGATTGAAAAAGCGATTATGAAATCGGATCTGGGACTGAACCCGAGTACCGCCGGTTCGGTGATTCGCATTCCGATGCCCGCGCTCACCGAAGAAACCCGTAAAGGCTATGTGAAACAGGCCCGGCAGGAAGCGGAGAGTGCGCGGGTCGGTATCCGCAGTATTCGCCGCGACGTGCTGGCCGATATCAAAGATCTGCTCAAAGAAAAAGAAATCAGTGAAGATGACGAGCGGCGGGCGCAGGAAGATATCCAGAAAATCACTGATCGCTATGTGGCTGAAATCGATGCGTCCTTAGCAGCTAAGGAGACGGATCTCCTAGAGATTTAAGCGCGGCTGATGTCCTCCGACCATGAGCGCGCCACGCTCCCCCATATTGACCCGCTGCCGCGACACGTTGCCATTATCATGGATGGCAACGGCCGCTGGGCTAAAGCCAACGGACTAAAAACCACGGCCGGACATCGCGCCGGTGTAGAAGCGATCCGCAGCGTGCTCAGCGCCTGCGCTGACGTCGGCGTGGAGATTGTGACCCTATTCGCGTTCAGCAGCGAAAACTGGAGCCGGCCGTCCGCCGAGGTCAACGCGCTGATGCGCCTTTTTGCCGGCTATCTCGATAGTGAAGTAGACAAACTCAAAAAAGACGGTGTCCGGATTCGCTTTATCGGGCGCCGCGACCGCTTTTCGCCGGCTTTGCAAAAACGTATTCATCACGCAGAGCAGAGTACCCGTGTAAACCGCAAGACCAACCTGGTGATCGCCGTCGACTATGGCGGTCAGTGGGATATTGCCAATGCCGCAAGGACGTTGGCGGAAAAGGTCGCCGCCGGTGAGCTGCGACCTGAGCAAATAGATGAAACGCAGATCGAGCGTGAACTGCAGACCTTCGATCTGGCGCCGCCGGATTTGTGTATCCGCACCGCCGGAGAGCATCGTATCAGCAATTTCTTACTCTGGCAGATGGCTTACTCGGAATTCTATTTCAGTGAGCTGTTTTGGCCCGATTTTGACGAGCAGGCGATGTATGCCGCATTAACTGATTACGCCAGTCGCGAGCGCCGCTTCGGCGGGCGCAATGAAGCCATGCCGGCGGCGTTCACATCGGAGGCGGGAGAGTGAGTCCGGCGCGATGCTAAAAGACAGAATTATTACCGCCATCGTGATGGTCTGCGGCTTGCTCGCAGCGCTGCTACTGCTACCACCGCTTGGTTTGATGCTGTTCTTCTTTCTTATCGTGCTCGCTGGCAGCTGGGAGTGGGCCGATCTCAGCGGTTATAGCGGTGCCGGACGGCCGCTGTACGTTATCGTTTTCGCGCTGCTGATGGCTGCTACCGGCTATTTTACCGGTGTGATTACCGGTTCAGTTAATACCGATATAGTGAAAGAGGTGTTGCGGGCGGGGGTGCTGTGGTGGTCTCTGGCGCTGCTTTGGGTGATGAGTTACCCACGCAGTGCGGCGTTGTGGCGGCCCGCTCCGCTGCGTGCGCTGCTGGGCTTCTTGGTGCTGATACCGGCATGGCTTGCGGTCAGCTACCTGCGCGGCTTCGATAACGGTGTCTGGCTGATTCTGTTTGCGCTGGCGCTAGTGGTCTGTGCCGACGTCGCCGCGTATTTTTCAGGTAAAGCCTGGGGCAAAGCTAAACTGGCGCCGGCAGTGAGTCCGGGTAAGTCCTGGGCCGGATTTTGGGGCGGGTTTGTCGCGACCGTTGCGCTCGCCGCCTTGCTATGGCGACTCTGGCCCGGCGGCGCGCCGATCACGCTATTGCCGATGCTGGTAATTGCAGCGTTCACCGCGCTGGCTTCGGTACTCGGAGATTTGGTTGAAAGCATGCTCAAGCGTGAACGCGGCATCAAAGACTCGGGTTCAATCCTGCCGGGACACGGCGGGATTATGGATCGCCTTGACGGCATGGCCGCAGCGCTGCCCGTGTTCGCACTCGGCATCATTCTCAGTGGTTGGCAGTAATGAGTAAGTCCCGTCAGCGCGTCAGTATTCTCGGCTCTACCGGTTCAATCGGAACCAGCACGCTCGATGTTCTGGCGCGACACCCGGATCGGTATGAGGTTTTCGGGCTCAGCGCGCATACCAGTCTCGAACTATTACTTGAACAGGCCCGTCAATTCCGTCCGCAGCTCGTGGTTGTCGGGAGCGCCGATGCTGCAGCGCAACTCACGGAGAGACTGCAAGCGGAAAATCTTGCAGCGACCGATGTTATGCATGGTCTGGAAGGGCTCTGTGCTATAGCCGCAGACAGCGCCGTGGATACTGTCATGGCAGCGATTGTCGGCGCGGCCGGACTGGAGCCGACGCTTGCGGCGGTTAACGCCGGCAAGCGTGTATTGCTGGCTAACAAAGAGGCGCTGGTGATGGCGGGGCCGCTGTTTATGCGCGCTGTTGCCGCCAGTGGTGCCGTGTTATTGCCGATCGACAGCGAGCACAACGCAATATTCCAGTGCCTGCCGGCAGCCCGTGACGGCAGTCTCGCGGCGGCCGGTGTCAGCAAAATTTTGCTCACCGCATCCGGCGGTCCGTTCCGCACCAGTACCACAGCAGAGCTGATGGGAGTGACCCCGGAGCAGGCCTGCGCGCACCCGAACTGGGAAATGGGCCGGAAAATATCGGTTGATTCGGCAACCATGATGAATAAGGGCCTCGAGATTATTGAAGCCTGCTGGCTGTTTGATATTGCCGAATCAGATATCGATGTTGTGGTTCACCCGCAGAGCATTATCCATTCAATGGTGCAGTACAACGATGGCTCGGTGCTGGCTCAGCTCGGCAACCCGGATATGCGAACCCCGATCGCACATGCGCTGGCGTGGCCGGAACGAATCGACTCGGGCGTTGCCGGTCTCGATATGATTATGCAGGCACGACTCGACTTTGAGGCCCCCGATCTGCTGCGCTTTCCCTGCCTGCGTTTGGCACGGGAGGCGGCTGCCTCGGGCGGTACAGCGTCCGCCACCTTAAACGCGGCGAATGAAGTGGCGGTAAGCGCCTTTTTAGATGGTGGTCTGGGCTTTACCCGGATTGCGGAAGTGGTGGAGGAGGTGTTGCAGGGTGCCGGGCACATTGAACCCAGTTCCCTCGCGGTTGTCTCAGCAGCGGATGCTGCGGCGCGGGCTGCGGCGGCCAATATTATCCGGCGGCGGCAATCGGCAGCGTAACTATGGATTTAGTGCAGACAATACTGGTCACCATCGCGACACTGGGTATTCTGGTGACGGCGCATGAGTTTGGCCATTTCTGGGTGGCGCGGCGCAGCGGCGTCAAGGTGCTCAAGTTTTCAGTCGGCTTCGGCCCCTCATTACTCAGCTGGTCAGACCGTTCGGGGACTGAATTTGCCCTGGCGGCGATTCCGCTGGGGGGCTATGTGCGGATGCTCGATGAGCGCGAAGGCGAGGTCGATAGCAGCGAGCGGTCACAAGCGTTCAACACGCAGTCGCCGGGGACAAAAATTCTGATCGCAGCCGCAGGGCCGGTCGCCAATATTATTCTGGCAGTACTCGCTTACTGGATCGTATTGATGAACGGCGTCACCGGTGTCGTGCCGGTAGTCGGCAAAGTTGCGGCCGGGTCATTGGCTGAAACAGCCGGCTTGTCTCAGGGCATGGAAATTACCGCGATTGATGGCGCGGCGACGCCGACCTGGGAGCGGCTGCGGCTGCAACTGCTCGATCGCCTGGGTGAAGCCGGGACCATGCGTGTTACCGCGCGCTACCCCGATTCAGAACTGATTTATGAATCAGAGGTCGATTTAGACGGCTGGCAGCGCAATATAGACGAGCCCGAGCCACTCTCCGGCTTCGGCCTGACACTTTATACGCCGCCGTTTAAACCGGTCTTCGATGAGGTTGTCGCCGACGGGGCAGCGGCGCGGGCGGGCCTGTTGGCCGGGGATTTAGTGCTGACCGCTGATGGTGAACCGGTGACGGAGTGGATGCAGTGGGTCGATATTGTGCGTTCCAGTCCGGGTAAAATCATCTCTATGATTGTGCAGCGCGGCGATCAGGTCGTGCCGGTCGAATTGGTACCGGAGCGCAAGATCGGCGATGACGGTCAGGCATATGGCTTCGCCGGCGTCAGTGTTGTGGTGCCGGAATGGCCTGAGGAGCTGTTGCGGAAACAGCAATTCGGGCCGGTGGAAGGCTTCATCGAGGCTTCACATAAAACCTTCGAGATGTCTATTTTCATATTGAAATCATTGAAAAAAATGGTGGTTGGCCTACTTTCGCCGAAAAACTTGAGCGGGCCGATAACCATTGCTAAAGTGGCCGGCGCCTCAGCCGAGTACGGCTTTACCGCGTGGCTGAATTTTCTGGCTTTGCTCAGTGTCAGTCTGGCAGTTTTGAATCTGTTGCCGATCCCGGTGTTGGATGGCGGGCATATTTGCTACGCCGCGGCCGAATGGCTGAGCGGTAAGCCGGTTGCAGAAAAGGTACAAATAATCGCCAATCAGGTCGGTGTGGTGCTCGTTTTAAGTCTTATGGTTTTTGCCATTTACAACGACATTATGCGGCTTTGAATTATTCGAACAAACATCGCCCGGGTATTAAAACCGCATTTTCTGGTATTTCTCTTTTGATGAAACAAATTTTGGTTTTCGTGTTGGCTGTTACGATCGGTATGCCGGCATTCGCGCAGCCCCCCGGGCAATTGTTGACCCCCGTCGTTTCCGATATCCGGGTCGAGGGTTTGCAGCGTATTTCGTCGGATATTGTTTTTTCAGTACTGCCGATCAATGTTGGTGACCGCCTCGACCAGACGCTGGTTGCCCGCGCCGCCAGAGCGCTGTTCGCCACCGGTAATTTCGACGATATTAAAATCGGTATGGACGGCGATGTGCTCGTTGTTGTGCTCGCCGAGCGGCCGTCGATCAGTGAAATCACAATCGACGGTAACAAAGCGCTCAAAACAGAGGCCTTGCTCGAAGGGCTGGGCGGCGCAGGACTCGCCGAGGGGCAGGTGTTTAAGCGCTCAACACTCGAAGGTATGCGGCAGGAGCTCACTCGCCAGTATGTTTCTCAGGGGCGTTATGACGCCAGTATTGAAACCGATGTCACAGTCCAGCCCCGCAACCGTGTAAGCGTCAGTATCAATATCGATGAAGGTAGCCCGGCGGCGATCAAGCATATCAATATCGTTGGCAACAATGTCTTCAGCGATAAAGACCTTGCCGACATTTTTTCGCTCAAGACGACCAACTGGTTGTCCTGGATATATAACGATGACAAGTACGCCCGCGAAAAATTAAAAGGTGATCTGGAAAAGCTGACGTCTCAGTATCAGGACCGCGGCTATATCAACTTCAATATTGAATCGACACAGGTTGCGATCAGCCCGGACCGCAAGGCCGTGTATATCACCGTGAATGTTGTTGAGGGTGACAAGTACACCGTCAATAAGGTTGAGTTGTCCGGCGATCTGGTACTGGAGCGCTCTGATCTGGAGCGCTTCCTGTATGTCAAAGAAGGGCAGACATTTTCACAGGCCGCAGTGACCGGTACCGAAGAGTTGCTGACCAAGCGGCTCGGCAATCAGGGCTATAACTTTGCTCAGGTCAGCGGTATCCCCGAAGTTAACGAAGACAATAAAACCGTCGATCTGCGCTTCTTTATCGATCCGGGCAAGCGCACCTATGTGCGCCGTATAAACTTTACCGGCAACCGCCGCACCGCAGACGAAGTGCTGCGCAGGGAAATGCGGCAGATGGAAGGTGCACCCGCTTCGGCGATAAAAATTGAAAACTCCCGTGTCCGGCTTGAGCGGCTCGGTTACTTCAAACAGGCGGAAGTCGAAATTATCGAAGTGGCGGGTAGCGACGACCTGATCGATCTCGAATACACAGTTGAAGAGCAGTCCTCAGGCAGCCTCGGCGCATCGATCGGCTTCTCGCAGGATTCCGGTCTGCTGATCGGCGCAAACATCCAGCAGAATAATTTTCTTGGTACCGGTAAGCAGATTGGCGTCGGCATCTCGCGCAGTGACTTCCTCACCAACCTCAGTTTTAACTATCTCGAGCCGTATTACACGGAAGACGGTGTCAGCCGTGGCTTCAGTGTGTTCTACCGGAAGTCGGACTTTGAAGAGGTCAACATTGCCAGCTTCACCACCGATACCTACGGTACGACGCTGAATTTTGGCTACCCGATCTCTGAAACCCAGCGTCTTGGTTTCAGTCTCGGCTATGCCAATACCGAGATCGAGGCCGGCATCGGTGCGGTACAGGAAATCTCGCGGAGCCCGCGCTTTTTTGACGGCGTGGATTTCTTTTATGTCGACAACGGCGGTTCGGGCGAAGTGCAACAGCCCCTGAGTGCGCTACCGGGTTCAGCGCAGCAACCGGTGACCGAGCCTGGCTTTCTCGATCTGTACGGCAATGAATTCGATAATTTCACGATTACCGGATCATGGCGTTCTTCGACGCTGAACCGCGGCCAGTTGGCGACACGCGGGGCGGCACAAAGCCTGGCGCTGGAATTGTCGTTACCGGGTTCGGATCTTGAGTACTACAAATTAATCTACAATGGTCAGCTCTATATTCCGCTGAACAATATCTTCACCATGCGCCTGCGTACCGAGTTGGGCTACGGTGATGGTTTCGGCGATCTCGATGAGCTGCCGTTTTTTGAGAATTTCTTTGGCGGTGGTTTCAGCTCGGTGCGTGGTTACAAAAGTAATACTTTGGGCCCGCGCAGCTCGGCGGCCAGAATCTATAATGTCGGCCGTGCCAACAATAGTAGCGCGAATAGTCCCGCGTATATTCTTGACCCGTCGACAGGCCGGCTTCAGGCACGCAATATTGATTTCGATACCGACCCCTTCGGCGGCAATATCCTGATCGAAGGTAGTATGGAAATTTTGTTTGCCTTGCCCTTTGTCAAAGACCAGCGCTCTGTGCGCACCGGTTTCTTTATGGATATGGGGAACGTTTTCAGCACAAACTGTCGAAGTTCTCAGCTGGCGTGTTCAGATGTCGACTTTGGCGAACTCAGAAGCTCGGTCGGATTCGGCCTGACCTGGATCACAGGCTTTGGTCCGCTTACCTTCAGTCTCGCGAAAGCGATTAATGAGGGCGAGTTTGATGAAACGGAAGTCTTTCAATTTTCTTTGGGTCGCGGCTTCTAACATTAGCTGACCGCACCGCTTACCAACCTTACCGGAGTAAACCTGTGGCAAAATATTTTCCGAGCATAGTCGCTGTCATCGTACTGGCATTCTCGTCCGCGGCCTTCGCGCAGAGCGGGCCGGGGAAAATCGCTGTGATCGATATGCAGCGTGCGATTCTGTCGACCGATGAGGCAAAAGACCGCCTTAAAAAATTACGTAGCGACAAGGACTATACCGCCAGCCGCAAGGAAGCTCAGGCGCTTTCAGCTGAAGTTGAAGCGATGACCAAGGCGCTGCAAAAAGATATGGCAATTCTCAGTAATGAGCAGCGTCAGCACAAAGGCGAGAAAATTCAGGCCAAGCGCGCGGATATCGAGCACCTGGCCCGCAAACTTCAGAGTGCTGAAGAGAAGCTGGTAAAAGAATTGGTGATGGAAGTGCGGCCTTTATTGAAAGATGCGATTAGCGAACTGATCGACAAAGAGAATATCGGCCTGCTGCTGGACCGCCAGGCAACTCACCACGTCGGCGCGGGTTATGACGTGACCGCGAAAGTAACCGACAAGCTAAACCGTAAGTTCTAATCTGCGCCGGAGCCTTTATGAAAGCTGCTCCGTCGTACACACTCGCCGAGCTGGCCCGGCATCTTGATTTGCCCCTGCACGGTGATGGCGACACCGTCATCACCGGCATCGCATCTGTCGATACGGCAGCGGCCGGGGACCTCAGTTTTATCGCCAGGAATAAGTTTCGCGCACAGCTGAAAACCTCCGCTGCTGCGGCGTGGATACTGCCGCCGGATTTAGTCAGCGAGAGTGTGCGTCCCTGCCTTGAGGCAGCTGACCCTTATCTGGCTTACGCACGTGTTACCAGTCTGTTCGATACGTTTGCGCCAGCCGGCGCCGGCGTCCATGCCAGTGCCGTGGTCGATAGCAGCGCCGTTATTCATCCCGAAGCCTGGATTGGTCCGAATTGCACGGTAGCCGCCGGTGCCGCAATCGGCGCAGGAACAAAGCTGCTGGGGAACTGCTACGTCGGCGCAGCCAGTATTATCGGTAAAGACTGCCTGTTACATGCGAATGCTACTATCTATCACGGCGTGAAAATCGGCGACCGCGTAACACTGCACGCATCTTCAGTGATCGGTGCCGACGGTTTTGGATTCGCACCCGCAGCCCCCGGCCAATGGCAGAAAATTCATCAGATTGGTGGTGTCAGTATCGGCAACGATGTCGATATAGGCGCCTGTACAACGGTAGATCGTGGTGCGCTGGACGATACGATTATCGGCGACCGCGTTATCCTCGATAATCATGTACAGATTGCCCACAACTGTATTGTTGGCAGCGGCACCGCGATAGCGGGTTGTGCGGCAATGGCGGGTAGCTCAAAAGTGGGTGAAAACTGCATAATCGCCGGCGGCGTGGGTATTATCGGGCATATCGAAGTCGCCGCCGGTACGCAGGTTTCTGCACGCACGCTGGTTACTAAGTCGATCACCGAACCCGGCTCATATTCTGCCGGTGTGCCAATGTCGGATACCGCCAGCTGGCGCCGTAATGCGGCGCGTTTTGGTCAGCTGGATGATATGGCAAAACGTATCAGGGCGCTGGAGAAAGCCCTGAAAGACAGTCAGAATCAGTCTGAATAATTTTTAGCCTTGTTAAAGGGTAGCTTAGGGAGCGCGGTGCATGTTGATGGATGTAAATAAAGTCAGGGAATATTTGCCGCATCGGTATCCTTTCCTGCTGGTCGATCGCGTGCTTGAACTCAATTGCCCCGATTCTATTGTTTGCAGCAAGAATGTGACGATCAACGAGCCCTTCTTTGACGGACATTTTCCCGGCATGCCGGTGATGCCCGGTGTTTTGATTATTGAAGCTAATGCACAAGCGGCGGGTATTCTCGGCTTCAAAAGCATGGATAAAAAGCCCTCGGACGGATCGATCTATATGTTTGTCGGGGCGGACAATGTGCGCTTTAAAAGGCCGGTAGTGCCGGGTGACCAGTTAATACTCACTGCGAAATATATTTCAGATAAACGGGGTATCTGGAAGTTTGCCTGTGAATCCTTTGTCGATGACAAGCTGGTTTATTCATCGACCATCCTCTGCGCTGACCGCTTGAAATGAAGCGGGTCGATCCGCGGGCGATTATAGATCCGTCGGCGAAAATAGCCGACGATGTGGCGATCGGTCCATGGACCACGGTCGGGCCGGGCGTAGAGATCGGGCCGGGCTGCGATATCCGGTCCCATGTTGTGTTAAAGGGGCCGACCACAATCGGCGCCAACAATACGATTTATCAATTCTCGTCGGTGGGTGAAGATACCCCCGATCTGAAATACGCCGGTGAGGCGACAACCCTCACCATCGGTGACAATAACGTGATCCGCGAAGGGGTGACCATTCACCGCGGTACGGTGCAGGACCGCGGCGACACTGAGATTGGCAACAACAATCTACTGATGGCTTACGCTCATATCGGTCACGATTCAGTGATTGGTAACCATACGATTATTGTCAATCAAACGGCGCTGGCCGGCCATGTCCATGTCGGTGACTGGGCAATTCTCAGCGGCTATACCCTGGTGCATCAATTCTGCAAAATCGGGGCGCATGCCTTTACCGCGATGGGGGCGGGCGTGCGTCAGGATGTGCCGGCCTATGTGGTGGTCAACGGCCATCCGGCGGTGCCGGTGACGATTAATACCGAAGGTTTAAAGCGCCGCGGCTTTTCCAAGGAAGCGATTGCGGATTTGCGGCGCGCCTACAAAATACTTTACCGCCAGGGTCTAAGCGTAGAAGAGGCACTGCTGCGCATGCGGGAACTGGCGGCGGCCACTCCCGAAGTGCAGTTAATGATCGACTCGGTGGAAAGTTCCGACCGGGGCCTCGTCCGCTAGCGTGTCTGCTGACGCCACCGCACATCTGAATACAGCGCCTTTAAAGATCGGCATCGTCGCCGGAGAAATGTCCGGTGATATTCTCGGTGCAGATCTGATGGCTGCACTGACGGATGCCTATGAAAATATCGAGTTCAGCGGTATCGGCGGCAGCCGTATGCAGGCAGCCGGTTTTCACAGCCTCTATGCACAGGACCGGCTGGCGGTCATGGGCTTGGTCGAGCCGTTGAAACGACTGCCCGAACTATTGCGCATTCGCGCAGCATTGAAACGCTATTTTATCGAACAGAAATTTGATCTGGTGATCGGTATCGATTCGCCGGATTTCAATCTGGCGCTGGAACTGAAGTTGCACGATGCCGGTATCAAGACCGCTCACTATGTCAGCCCGTCGGTATGGGCCTGGCGTAAAGGCCGCATCAAAACTATTGTGCGCGCGGTCGATATGATGCTGACACTGTTTCCCTTTGAAGAGGCATTCTATCGCGAGCACGACGTGCCGGTTTGCTGTGTGGGGCATC
Source organism: Spongiibacteraceae bacterium (assembly GCA_041622815.1). Lineage (GTDB taxonomy): Bacteria > Pseudomonadota > Gammaproteobacteria > Pseudomonadales > Spongiibacteraceae > JBFJYC01. The sequence continues at coordinate 14,987 of JBFJYC010000025.1, forward strand.
CGCTGGCAGATGAAATTGCGCCGGTCGACCGGCGCGATGAGGCCAGGACGGCGCTAGGTGTTGATGGCAGTGCGACGGTCGTGGCGTTGATGCCGGGAAGCCGCGGTGGCGAAGTGGCGCTGTTATTGCCGGATTTTCTGCGTACCGCGCAGCTGCTCCGGCTGCAGCTCCCCGATGTTCAGTTCTTAATGGCCGCTGCGAACGCTGCGCGCCGCCAACAGATTGAGACTGCGGTCGCAGCGCTGGAAGCACCATTGCCGTTGACCATCATTGACGGCCGCTCCCAGGAAGTCATGGCGGCGGCGGATACTATATTAATGGCCTCGGGCACGGCGACGCTGGAAGCGATGCTGCTCGGCCGGCCGATGGTGGTCGGCTACCGCATGCATTGGCTGAGCTGGATGATTCTGTCGCGCATCGTTAAAGTGGATTTTTTTGCGCTGCCGAATCTGCTTGCCGGTCGCGAGTTAGTGCCGGAACTGGCGCAGCATGCGGTGCAGCCGCAGCGAATGGCGGAGTTACTATTGAGGCAAATACAGGATGCCGGCTACCGCCGCGATATTCTTTCAGCGTTTCGTGACATGCACCTGTCGCTGCGGCGCAATGCCGGCGCGACTGCAGCCGCGGCATTGGCGCCGTTATTGACGCAGCGCTCATGACCGCGCTCTACGCAGTGGATCCGGTTCTCACCGCCGGTGTCGACGAAGCCGGGCGCGGCCCGCTGGCGGGGGATGTGGTCGCCGCTGCGGTCATTCTGAATCCTGATGATCCTATCGACGGCCTGCGGGACTCAAAAAAACTGACCGAACGGCGCCGCGAACAGCTATTTGATGAAATCATGGCGCGGGCGCTGGCCTGTTCGGTTGCCCGTGCGACGGTTGCCGAGATCGATAGCATCAATATTCTGCAGGCCAGCTTACTGGCCATGTCGCGGGCGGTGGCCGGTTTAGCCACCGCGCCGGAGCTGGTGTTGGTTGACGGTAACCGGCTGCCGCAATGGCAGTGGCCGGCGCGGGCGGAAGTCAAAGGTGACGACCGTTTTGAAGCGATTGCAGCGGCGTCAATACTGGCCAAGGTGACCCGCGACCGGGAAATGCTGGCGCTGCACGCCGAGTTCCCGGCCTATGGATTTGACCGGCACAAGGGCTACCCGACAGCGGCGCACCTACGCATACTCAATGAAGTCGGTATCAGCCCTTATCATCGCCGCAGTTTCGGCCCGGTCAAGCAACTGCTCACGGTAACTAGTCCATGACCGAAACAGCGATAGCGCATAGCAAAGTCGGAACCGCGCCGCAGTTTGTCCACCTGCGCCTGCACTCCGAGTACTCGCTGGTCGATGGCACCGTGCGTATCAAGTCACTGATGAACGATGTCGCCGCGCTGAATATGCCGGCGGTGGCGTTGACCGACTATTGTAATTTTTTCGGCCTGATCAAGTTTCAGAAAGCCGCCGTTGCTGCCGGTGTGAAGCCGATATTCGGCGCTGATTTTGACCTGCTCGACGAGACCGGCGAGCCAGCCGGTGTGCTGTGCCTGCTGGCGATGAACCAGACCGGTTATCGCAACCTGATTGAAATTATTTCGCGCTGCTGGCTGCAGGGGCAGCGTCAGGGTAAGCCGTGGCTGCACAAGCCGTGGCTGGAGGGTTTCTGCGACGGACTGATCGCGCTGTCCGGCGGCCGGGAAGGGGATATCGGACAGGCATTGCTCGGCGGTAAAACTGAGCGCGCGGGCGCGTTGCTCGCCGAATGGCAGGCGCTATTTCCGCAGCGTTTTTATCTGGAGCTGCAGCGTACCGGCCGCGATAACGAGGAAGATTATCTGCACGCCGCCGTTACCCTGGCGGCTGCGCACCAGTGTCCGGTGGTGGCGACCAATGATGTGCGCTTTTTACGCGCCGATGAGTTTGAAGCACACGAAGCGCGGGTTTGCATACACGAAGGCCGCACACTCGATGATCCGCGCCGAGCCCGGCGTTACCGTGATCAGCAGTATCTGCGCTCGCCCGAGGAGATGGCTGAACTGTTCAGCGATATTCCCGAGGCGCTGGCCAATAGTGTCGAAATCGCAAGACGCTGCTCCTTACAGGTGGAAACGGGCAAGAATTACCTGCCCGATTATCCGGTGCCCGAGGGTGAAACGCTGGAGCAGTTTTTCCGGCGCTTGTCTCACGAGGGTCTCGATGAGCGCCTCGAGTTTCTGTTCGACACCAGCGCTGCGGATTTTGCCGAAAAGCAGCAGTTATATCGCGAGCGCCTCGACTTTGAACTGAACGTTATTCTCGAGATGAAGTTTCCCGGTTACTTTCTGATCGTGATGGATTTTATCCGTTGGGCCCGGGAACACGATATTCCGGTCGGGCCGGGGCGGGGTTCCGGCGCCGGTTCTTTGGTGGCTTACGCGCTCAAGATCACCGATCTCGATCCGCTCGCTTACGATTTGCTATTTGAACGCTTTCTCAATCCGGAGCGGGTATCGATGCCGGATTTCGACGTCGACTTTTGCATGGAGAAGCGTGATCAGGTGATCTCCTACGTGGCCGATCACTACGGACGCGACGCGGTCAGCCAGATTATTACGTTTGGGACCATGGCGGCGAAGGCCGTGGTGCGGGATGTGGCGCGGGTGCAGGGAAAGTCTTACGGGCTCGCCGATAAACTCTCGAAGATGATTCCCTTCGAAGTCGGGATGACCCTAGAAAAAGCACTGGAGCAGGAGGAGTCACTGCGTCAGTTTATCGAGGAAGATGAACAGGCCGGTGAAATCTGGGAGATGGCGGTACAGCTCGAAGGTGTTGCCCGCAACTGCGGCAAGCATGCGGGCGGGGTGGTTATCGCGCCGTCCAAGCTAACGGATTTTTCTCCGTTGTACTGTGAAGAGTCCGGCGAAGGACTGGTGACACAGTTCGACAAGAACGATGTGGAAGATGCGGGGTTGGTGAAGTTCGACTTTCTCGGTTTGCGCACGCTCACCATTATCGATTGGGCTGTGAAAATTATTAACAGCAGGCCGCCGCAAGGAAATCTTGACGGCCCGCTGGATATCGATCGCATTCCGTTAGACGATCCGGAAACCTTTACGCTGCTGAAACGCGCGGAAACAACCGCGGTGTTCCAGCTTGAATCCCGCGGTATGAAGGATCTGATCAAGCGATTATTGCCGGACCGCTTTGAAGACATCATCGCGCTGGTGGCTCTGTTCCGTCCCGGCCCGTTGCAGTCGGGCATGGTCGACGATTTTATTAACCGAAAGCACGGTCGCGAGCAGGTCTCCTACCCGCATCCTCAGTACCAGCACGAATGTCTTGAGCCGGTATTGGCGCCGACCTACGGCATCATCCTGTATCAGGAGCAGGTTATGCAGATCGCCCAGGAGATGGGTGGCTATACACTCGGCGGCGCGGATTTGTTACGCCGTGCGATGGGAAAGAAAAAAGCCGAGGAGATGGCGAAACAGCGCCAGTTTTTCCTCGACGGCGCCACCGCGAAAGGCCATTCGGAGGAACTGGCGTCTAACATCTTTGACCTGATGGAGAAGTTTGCCGGTTACGGCTTTAACAAATCCCACTCTGCCGCCTATGCATTGGTCTCCTATCAGACCGCGTGGCTCAAGGTGCACTATCCGGCGCCGTTTATGGCAGCGGTGATGAGCTCGGAACTCGATAACACCGACAAGATTGTCATCTTTGTTGACGAATGCCGATCGATGAGTCTGCGTATCAAGCTGCCAGACGTGAATGAGGGCGAGTACTATTTTTCGGTGAACAGCGCCGGCGAAATTATTTACGGACTCGGTGCGATTAAGGGGCTGGGTGAGGGGCCGGTGGAAAGCCTGAGAGAGGCCCGCAAGGAAAGACCGTTTACCGACCTGTTCGATTTTTGCGCCCGCACCGACCCGCGGAAAGTCAACAAGCGCGCCCTGGAAGCCTTGATCCGCGCCGGTGCTTTTGATGAGCTCGGCGTCGACCGCGCCATTCTGATGGCGGCGCTGCCCTCGGCGATGCAGGCGGCAGAGCAGGCGCTGCGCAATGATGCCGCCGGGATGGCGGACATGTTCGGC